>NZ_LIRG01000132.1 GCF_001419695.1 Streptomyces prasinopilosus | reverse complement strand
ACGGGGCCGGGGAGGGCCCGGGGGGTCTGCGGGCCCGTGAGGGCCGTACGGGGCGCGAGGGCGCTACCGGGAGGCCGGACCCGGCGGTTCCGCGGGTTCGAGGGGGCCGGCCCCCTCGCCGCGGCCCAGGCGGCTGTGGCCGCGGCCGTAGAGGAAGTAGACGACGATGCCGATCACCATCCAGAGGGCGAACCGCAGCCAGGTCTCGGCGGGCAGGTTCAGCATCAGCCACAGCGAGGCGGCGACCGACAGGATCGGCAGGAACGGCACCCACGGGGTGCGGAAGGCCCGCGGCAGGTCGGGCCGGGTCCGGCGCAGGATGATCACGCTGAGCGCGACGATGACGAAGGCGAACAGCGTGCCGATGTTCACCAGTTCGGCGAGTTCCGTCAGCGGGGTGAAGCCCGCCAGGATCGCGATGAGGACGCCGAGCAGGATGGTCGGCCGGTGCGGGGTCCTGAAGCGGGGGTGGACGCGGGAGAAGAAGCGGGGCAGCAGTCCGTCCCGGCTCATCGCGAAGAACACCCGGGTCTGGCCGAGCAGCAGGATCATGCAGACCGTGGTCAGGCCGACGGCGGCGCCGAAGCTGATGAAGCCCGCGTACCAGGGGTGTCCGGTGGCCTTGAACGCGTCCGCGAGCGGAGCGTCCACGGACAGCTTGCTGTAGTGCTGCATGCCGGTGACGACGATCGACACGGCGACGTACAGCACGGTGCAGATGAGCAGGGAGCCGAGGATGCCGCGGGGCATGTCCCGCTGCGGGTTCCTGGTCTCCTCCGCGGCCGTGGCGACGATGTCGAAGCCGATGAAGGCGAAGAAGACCACCGAGGCCGCGGTGAAGATGCCCATCACGCCGAAGTCGGCCGGTGCCCAGCCGAACATCAGCTGGACGAGCGGTGCGTGGAGGCCGTCACCGGCCGCGACGGGCTTCGCCTCGGGGATGAACGGGCTGTAGTTGTCGGTGTTGACGAAGAAGGCGCCGGCGACGATGACGACGAGGACGACGAGGACCTTGATGGCGACGACGACGGAGGTGACCCGCGCGGACAGCTTCATGCCGAGGACGAGGATGCCGGTGAGGGCCAGCACCAGGGCGGCGGCCAGGATGTCGAAGCCGAAGACCTCGGCGCCGTCCCGGACGCCGAGGGAGGCCGGCAGCTGCCAGCCCGCGTTGTCCAGCAGCGAGTGGATGTACCCGGACCAGCCGACGGCCACCACCGCGGTGCCGAGCGCGAACTCCAGCACCAGGTCCCAGCCGATGATCCACGCGGGCAGTTCGCCCAGCGACGCGTAGGAGAAGGTGTAGGCGGAGCCCGCCACCGGGACGGTGGAGGCGAACTCGGCGTAGCAGAGCGCGGCGAGCGCGCAGACGACTCCGGCCACCACGAAGGCCAGGGCCACCGACGGTCCGGCGTTGTTCTTGGCGACCGTACCGGTGAGGACGAAGATGCCGGTGCCGATGATGACACCGACACCGAAGACGGTCAGATCCAGCGCGGACAAGGACTTCTTGAGGGCGTGCTCCGGTTCCTCGGTGTCGCGGATGGACTGCTCGACCTTCTTCGTCCGGAAGAGGGTGCTGCTCACGGGTACCTCCCACGCTGTGTCGTCCCCGACATGATCGAGAGGGGGCTTGGACCGTGTGCCCCGGGACGGGCGCCTTCACGCGAACGGGCCGCCCGCACCACTCTTCACAGTGGCACGGGCGGCCCGTTCGGGCGCATCGGCGGAAGGTGCCGGTTCAGTCCCGGGCGGGTTCCACCGAGCCGGCGGCGGAGCGCGCGTACCCGCCGTCCAGCTTCGCGACCAGGCCGGTGACCTGACGGGCGATGTCGGGGGCGGTGAGGCCGATCTCCGCCATCACCTCGGCGCGCGAGGCGTGGTCGAGGAAGCGCGGCGGGATGCCGAAGTCGCGCAGCGGCAGGTCGACGCCGGCGTCGCGCAGGGTCTGCGCGATCGTCGAGCCGACCCCGCCGACGCGGGAGTTGTCCTCGACGGTGACGACGACGCGGTGCTTCTCGGCGAGCGGGGCCATGGCCTCGTCGACGGGCTTGACCCAGCGCGGGTCGACGACGGTGGTGGAGATGCCCTGCTTCTCCAGCAGGCCGGCGATCTCCAGGCACATCGGCGCGAGGGCGCCCACGGAGACCAGCAGCACGTCCGGGGTGCCGGTGCCGGGCTCGCGCAGGACGTCCATGCCGCCCACGCGGCCCACGGCCGGTACGGCGGGCCCGACGGCGCCCTTGGAGAAGCGGACCACGGTCGGCGCGTCGGTGACCTCGACGGCCTCGCGGAGCTGGGCGCGGACCTGGTCGGCGTCGCGCGGTGCGGCCAGCCGCAGGCCGGGGACGACCTGGAGGATCGACATGTCCCACATGCCGTTGTGGGAGGCGCCGTCGGTGCCGGTGATGCCGGCCCGGTCCAGGACGAAGGTGACGCCGCACTTGTGCAGGGCCACGTCCATCAGCACCTGGTCGAAGGCGCGGTTGAGGAAGGTGGCGTACACGGCGAAGACGGGGTGGACCCCGCCGTGGGCCAGGCCCGCCGCGGAGACGGCGCCGTGCTGCTCGGCGATGCCGACGTCGTAGACCCGGTCGGGGAAGCGCTTGGCGAACCGGTCGAGGCCGACGGGCTGGAGCATGGCCGCGGTGATGGCGACGACGTCCTCGCGCTCCTCGCCGAGCCTGACCATCTCCTCGCCGAAGACGGACGTCCAGTCGGCGCCGGAGGAGGCGATCGGCAGGCCCGTGTCGGGGTGGATCTTGCCGACGGCGTGGAAGCGGTCGGCCTCGTCCGCCAGGGCGGGCTGGTAGCCGCGGCCCTTCTCGGTGAGGCAGTGCACGATCACGGGGCCGCCGAAGCCCTTGGCGCGGGTGAGGGCGGACTCCAGGGCCTCGATGTCGTGGCCGTCGATGGGGCCGACGTACTTCAGGCCCAGGTCCTCGAACATGCCCTGCGGGGCGATGAAGTCCTTCAGGCCCTTCTTGGCGCCGTGCAGGGTGTCGTAGAGGGGGCGGCCGACGACCGGGGTGCGCTCCAGGAGGTCCTTGGTGCGGGTCAGGAAGCGCTCGTAGCCGTCGGTGGTGCGCAGGGTCGCCAGGTGGTTGGCGAGGCCGCCGATGGTGGGCGAGTAGGAGCGCTCGTTGTCGTTGACGACGATGACGAGCGGGCGGTCCCGGGCGTCGGCGATGTTGTTCAGCGCCTCCCAGGCCATGCCGCCGGTGAGGGCGCCGTCGCCGATGACGGCGACGACGTGGTCGCCGGTCCCCCTCAGCTGGTTGGCCTTGGCGAGGCCGTCGGCCCAGCCGAGGACGGTGGAGGCGTGGCTGTTCTCGATGACGTCGTGCTCGGACTCGGCCTGCGAGGGGTAGCCGGAGAGGCCGCCCTTCATCTTCAGCCGGGAGAAGTCCTGGCGGCCGGTCAGCAGTTTGTGCACGTAGGACTGGTGTCCGGTGTCCCAGAGCACTTTGTCCCTGGGCGATTCGAAGACGCGGTGCAGGGCGAGGGTGAGCTCCACCACGCCCAGGTTGGGACCGAGGTGGCCACCGGTCTTGGAGACCGCCTCGACGAGGAAGGTGCGGATCTCCTCGGCCAGCCGGTCGAGCTCCTCCAGGGTGAGCCGGTCCAGATCGCGCGGTCCCCTGATGCGGGTCAGCAGCGGCACCCGTGCCTCCTTGCAGTAGAGCTGATCGAGCTGTTGCCGGGCTCGTCGAGTCTAATGTTCCGCCCGGGCGCCCTGCGTCCGGGCGGTGCGTCGTACGTCACGCCGCGGTCCCGCCCGGGTCCGCGCCGGACCGGGTCCGTGCCGGACGGGCCCCGTGACACGGCTGTGCCCGGTACCGAACGGGTACCGGGCACAGGACGGCGCGGACGGTGCCGCGGCGGGAGCGGCTAGGCGCGGCCCGCCGTCTTCTGGGTCTTGCGGGTGACGGCGTCGATGACGACGGTCGCCAGCAGGACACCACCGGTGATCATGTACTGGACCGGCGAGGCGATGCCCTCGAGGGCGAGGCCGTACTGGATCGAGACGATGACCATCACACCGAGCAGCGCGTCCCAGGTGCGGCCGCGGCCACCGAAGAGGGACGTACCGCCGATGACGGCCGCGGCGATGACGTTCATCAGGAACTCGCCGGTGCCCGCGCCCTGGTTGGCGGAGGCGATCTTCGAGGCGACGAAGAGGCCGCCGATCGCGGCGAAGGTGCCGGCGATCGCGAAGACGGATATCCGGACCAGCTCCACGTTGATGCCGGCGCGGCGGGACGCCTCCACGCTGCCGCCGAGCGCGAAGACCTTGCGGCCGTAGGCGGTGCGGCGCAGCACGAAGTCCGTGAGCACCAGGACCGCGAGGAAGATCACCACGGCCAGCGGCAGGCCCTTGTACTGGTTGAAGACGATCGCCACGGCGAACGCCAGCACGGCCAGCAGCACGGTCCGCACGATGATCTCGTTGAGCGGACGGGAGGGCACCCCGGCGGCCTCGCGGCGGCGGTTGTCGGAGAACGCGAGGAGGAAGTAGCCCGCGGTCACCAGGATCGCCAGGCCGTAGGCGGCGGCCACGTCCGAGAAGTAGTGGCTGGTCAGCTTGGCGACCAGGCCCTCGGAGTCGAGGTTGATGGTGCCGTTGCTGCCCAGGATCTGCAGCATGAAGCCCTGCCAGAACAGCAGGCCGGCCAGGGTCACCGCGAAGGCCGGGACGCCGATGCGGGCGAAGATGAAGCCGTGGATGGCTCCGGCCACCGTGCCGGTGAGGACGGCCAGCACCAGGGCCAGCACCTCGTTCATGCCGTGCGTGACGCTCATCACCGCGAAGGCGGCGCCCGCGACACCGCTGACCGAGCCGACCGACAGGTCGATCTCGCCGAGCAGCAGGACGAAGACGATACCGACCGCGATCATGCCCGTGCCGACCATGGCGACCGACATGTCGGAGAAGTTGCCCGCGGTGAGGAAGTTGGGGTTCAGGCTGGTGAAGATGCCCCAGATGATCAGCAGGCCCACCACGACGGGGAGGGAGCCGAGGTCACCGGCCTTCAGCTTGCGCTTGAACTCGCCGATGTAGCCGGCGAGGCCCTGTTCGCGGACCAGCAGCCGGGGGTCGACGACGGTGACCGCCGCGGCGGCCGCCTCGGTGTTCTCGACCTTGCCGGCAGCGGGCGTCGAGGTCTTTTCGGTGCTCACTTGCCGGCCTCCCCGTTGGTGCGCGCCGCACGACGGGTCACGGCGTTCTCCGTGGCTCCGGTGATGGCGGAGATGATTTCTTCCTGCGAGGTCGACTTGACCTCGAACGTACCGTTGTTGCGCCCGAGGCGCAGCACGGCGACCTTGTCCGCCACGGCCTTGACGTCGGCCATGTTGTGGCTGATGAGGATGACGGCGTGGCCGCGTTCGCGCAGCCGCTCGACCAGGTCGAGGACCTGCGCGGTCTGCTCGACGCCGAGGGCGGCGGTGGGCTCGTCGAGGATCACCAGCTTGGGCTCGCCGAGCATGGACCGGGCGATCGCCACGACCTGGCGCTGGCCGCCGGAGAGCGAGGCGATCGGGATGCGGACGCTGGGGATGCGGATCGACAGCGTGTCGAGCAGCTCACGGGAGCGGCGCTCCATCTCCACCTCGTCCAGGACACCGCGCCTGCGCAGTTCCCGGCCGAGGTAGAGGTTGCCGACGACGTCGATGTTGTCGCACAGCGCGAGGTCCTGGTAGACCGTCGCGATGCCCAGGTTCTGGGCGTCGTGCGGGCGGCTGATCTGGACGGGCTTGCCGTCCCACTCGATGACGCCCTCATCGATGGGGTGCACGCCGGCGATCGTCTTGACCAGCGTGGACTTTCCGGCGCCGTTGTCGCCCACCAGGGCGACCACTTCACCGGCACGGACCTCAAGCTCTACGTCGGTGAGCGCCTGGACGGCACCGAATCGCTTGGAGACCCCGCGCAACGCCAGCACGGGCGTAGCGGACACGTGAACCATCTCCTTCGCCGCCTGACCCGGCGGGAGGTTGTGCAGAAGTAGGGGGGTGTTCCGTCCGGCGCCCCGCGTAGCTTGCGGGGCTGGTGTGTGCGGGGCGCCGGCGGAGCTCATGGCAGTCGGTCCCGTACGGGAGTCCGGTGCGGACTCCCGTTCAGCTGGGGGGACTCGGGACTGCGGACCGCGAAGGGGTCTACTTGAGACCGATCTTGTCGCAGGCGGCCTTGTACTTGCCGGCGCAGATCTCCTCGACGGTGTAGACACCGTCCTTGATCACGGTGTCGTTGATGTTCTCCTGGGTCAGCGACACGACCGGGACGAGGACCGACGGCACACCCTTGGTGGTGGGGCTGTCGACCGTGTCCTTGGCGACGGAGTCCAGCGACTTGCCCTGGGCGAGCGCGACGGCCATCTCGGCGGCGGCGTCGGCCTCCGGGGCGTACGGCTTGTAGACGCTCATGTACTGCTCGCCCGTCACGATGCGCTGCACGCCCGCGAGTTCGGCGTCCTGGCCGGTGACCGGGATGTCGTCGATGCCGGCGGCCTTCAGGGCGGTGATGATGCCGCCCGCCATGCCGTCGTTGGCGGAGTAGACGCCGACGATCTTGTCCTTGCCGATGGCGGAGATGGCGCCTTCCATGTTGGCGTTGGCGTTCTCCGGCTTCCACTCCTTGGTGTCGTACTCGCGGCCGACCTTGACCTTGCCGTCGAGGGCCTCGTGCGCGCCCTTCTTGAACTGGGCGGCGTTCGGGTCGGTGGAGGAGCCGTTCATCATGACGATCTGGCCCTTCTTGGCCTTGTCGCCCAGCGCCTCGAGCAGGGCCTCGCCCTGCGTCTTGCCGACGGTCACGTTGTCGAACGACGTGTAGGCGTCGATCGGGCCCTCGGCGAGGCGGTCGTAGGCCACGACCGGGATGCCGGCGTCCTTGGCCTTCTTCACCGAGCCGGCGATGGCCTTGGCGTCCACCGCGTCCAGGATCAGCACGTCGACCTTGTTGGTCACCATCGTGTCGACCTGCTGGTTCTGCTGGCTGGCGTCCTGCTTGGCGTTGGCGTAGATGACCTCGCCCTTGTTGTTCGTGAGCTCCTTGATCTTCTTCTCGATCAGGGGCTTGTCGAACTTCTCGTACCGCGCGGTCTGGTTCTCCGGCAGGAGCAGGCCGACCTTGATGTTGTCGCCCTTGGCGGCGGAGTCGCCCGAGTCCTTGTCCTTGTCACCGGACTCGGCGGCGCTGCCGCAGGCCGCGAGGGAAACGGCCAGCGCTCCGGCGGCGACGGCAACGGCGGTACGACGCATACGCGTGTTCACTTCAGAAACCTCCCTGACGAGGCCGCGACATTGCGGCCGAGGTGGCTGGAAGTCAACTCGGCCACACGTGCGACGTCAAGAAGTAAATCCTTAACGAGATGGCAACGGTGCCAATCGTTCTCTAAGTGAAGGCGGGCGAGGCCGCGGCGAGGGTGCCTCCCGCCGTCCCGTCCAACAGGGTCGAATCGCCCATTTCACTCAACGCGAGGGCGAGCGCGCCCAGTACTTCCGCCCGGCCCCCGAGGGCCCCGGGGAGCACGGACAGTTGACGGGCGGCGCTGGGGATCGCGTAGCGGCCGACGGACTCCCTGATGGGGCCGAGGACCAGCTCGCCGGCCTCGGCGAGGTCGCCGCCGAGGACCACCCGGCTCGGGTTCAGCAGGTTGCAGAGATTGGCGACCCCGCTGCCGATGTGGCGGCCGACGTCGGCGATCACCCTACGGCAGCCCGGATCGCCGCCCCGCGCCAGCCGTACGACGCCCTCCATGGTCAGGTCCGTGCCGTGGCTGGGCTGGAGCAGGGGCAGCACGTAGCGGGCCGCCGTGAAGGTCTCCAGGCAGCCGCGGTTGCCGCAGCGGCAGACGGGGCCGGACTCGTCGAGCGTGATGTGCCCGATCTCCCCCGCGGTGCCGCCCGGCCCGCGGTAGATCTTGCCGCTGATGACCAGACCCGCGCCGACACCGCTGGCGACCTTGATGTACGCCAGGTCGCGCACGCCCCGGCCGCTGCCCCAGACCATCTCGCCGAGGGCGCCGAGGTTCGCGTCGTTGTCCACGTGCACGGGCACGCCGAGCCGCCCCCGCAGCTCCTCGGCGGGCCTGGTGCCGGTCCAGCCGGGCAGGATCGCGGTCGAGCCCAGGGTCCCGGACTCCACGTCGATGGGTCCGGGCACGCCCAGGCCGATCCCGGCGATCTTGGCGCGGTCCACGCCGGTTGCCTCGATCAGCCGGTTGACCAGCTGTTCCGCCCGGTCGAAGCCCTGGGTCGAGGAGGCGTCCACGTCCAGCGGTTCGGACTCCTCGGCGAGCACCTGGTGGGCCAGGTTCCCGACCGCGACCCGCAGGTGGGTGTGCCCGAAGTCGACCCCGACGACGATCCCGGCGTCCCCGCTGAGCGACACGCTGCGGGCCCGGCGGCCGCCCGAGGAGGTGGGCGTGACCTCGACGGTCCCGCTCTCCTTCAGCTCCCGGACGATGTTGGACACCGTGGCCGCGGACAGGCCCGTGGTCCTCGCGATCTCGGCCTGGGTGAGGGAGCCCGCCAGGCGTACCGCTCGAACGACCCGTTCGAGATTGGCTCGGTGCAGCGACGACTGCGACCCCGGAGTCTCCACGACGACCTCCTGCGCGCGGGGCCGCTTCGATGAGACCCCGTTCCGTGTCCAACTAGTGAACTCTAAGATGAGCCGTTCAGGTCGCCTCCCGTCAAGAGGTTGAACTGTTTCCAGGTCCGTGGACACCACCGCACCCGCCGCTCCCTGGGACGGGAGCGGCGGGTGCGCGGGGCAATCCGGAGGGTGACTTCAGAGGGTCCGGGGACGGCTCCCCCGGGCCCCCTTCCGGGCGNNCGCCCGGAAGGGGGCCCGGGACTACTTCAGGGCGCCCGCGGTGAGGCCCTGCACGACCTGGCGCTGGAAGACGACGTACGCGGCGAGCACGGGGAGCATCGCCATCACCAGGCCGGCGAAGAGGCCGGACCAGTCCCCCTTGTAGCCCTGGCTGACGGCCAGCTGCACCAGGCCCTGGGTGAGGACGTGCTTGTCCTCGTCGGTGTTGAGCACGGTGGGCAGCATGTACTGGTTCCACTGGCCCAGGAAGTTGAAGATCCCCACGCTGATCAGGCCCGGTCTGGCCATCGGGAGCATGATCTGGAAGAACGTCCTGCTGTGCGAGGCGCCGTCCACGAACGCGGCCTCCGCCACGCTGCCGGGCAGGGTCCGGAAGAACGCGGTCAGGAAGAACACCGTGAACGGCAGCGAGTACGCGATGTAGACCAGGATCAGCCCGTGGATCGTGTTCAGCAGGCCCATGTTGTTGACCACGTAGAACAGGGGGACCAGCGCGAGCATGATCGGGAAGCTCATGCCCCCGATGAACAGGTAGTAGATGAACCGGTTGCCCGGGAACTCGAAGCGGGCCAGCACGTAGGCGGCCATCGACCCCAGCACCAGGGTGCCGACGAGCGAGCCGCCCACCACCAGGACGGTGTTGAGGAAGTAGTCGCCCATGTGGGCCTGGGTCCAGGCCCGCGACCAGTTCTCGAAGTGGAGCTCGTCCGGCAGCGACCAGGGCGAGCCGAAGATGGAGGCGTCGTCCTTGAAGGACGTCATCACCGCCCACACCAGCGGCAGGGCCACCATGACCGCCCAGATCGCCAGGATGCCGTGCGAGAAGACGTTGAGGACGCCGCCCTCCCGCTTCGTCCTGGGCTCCCCGGCGGGCGCGCGGGACGGCGGGCCGTCCTCGGTGAGGGGGACACCGGACTCGGCCGGTACCGGGGCGGGGGGCTCGGTCGTCTTCATCGATCAGTACTCCAGCCGCTCGCGCCGCCCCAGCCTCATCACCACGGCGGCGAAGGCCAGCGTGACGAGGAGGAGGGCGACGCCGATGGTGGTGGCGTAGGCGGCCTGGCCGTCGCGGAACGCCTTCTGGTACACGTACAGGACCATGACGGTGGTCGAGTAGTCGGGACCGCCGGGACCGGTCGTCATGATGTGTACGACCGCGAACGATTCGGCGCCCAGGGCGAGGATGCCCATGTAGACCCAGCCGGACTGCACGGTGTCCCACAGCAGCGGCAGGGTGAGGCGGAAGAAGGTGGTGATCCGGTTGGCGCCGTCCAGCAGCGCCGCCTCGTAGAGGTCCAGCGGGATGGACGCCATCCCGGCGGAGAAGAGGACCACGAAGAAGCCCACCGTGGACCACACGATCACCGCCATGACGGCCCACAGGGCGAGGTCCGGGTCGCCCAGCCAGAGCGGCTGGACGCCGCCGAGCCCGACCGCGCGCAGGAACGAGTTGATCGCACCGCTGTCGGGGTTGTACGCGAACGCGAACAGCAGGGCGACGATCGCGATCGAGAGCACCTGCGGGAAGAAGTAGACGATCTTGTAGAGGGCGGAGCCCCGGACCCCCGAGATCACCGGTCCGCCACGGCGCCGCCGGCCCCCCACGTTGATCATGAAGGAGAGGAACAGCGCCAGAGCGATCGTCACCACCGGCACCAGCAGGGCGAACAGCAGACTGTGCCGCAGCGACTTCCAGAAGATGCCGTCGTCCAGCATGCGTTCGTAGTTGGCGAACCCGACCATCTCGAAGTCGGGACTCAGACCGGTCCAGTCCGTGAACGAGTAGTAGATCGACTGGACGAACGGCCAGACGACGAAGAGCGCGTACAGCCCCAGGGGAACCGCCAGGAACCCCACGATGAACCGGTACTTGCCGTGCTGCATGACTGCGACCCCGTTCTGCGCGCGGGCTGCCGCCGGGGCCCGCCCGGCGGCGGTGCGCCGGACGGGCCCCGGTGGCGGGTGCTCACCGATTGCTCACTGACTGCTCATTGGCCGCGCACCGGCTGCCCGCCGGGTGCCCGCCGCGTGCTCACTGGTGCTTGTAGTGCTTGATCGAGGAGTCCTTGGCCGTCTCGTCGGCGAAGGCCTGGATCTTCTTGATGGTCTCGGCCGGGGTCGCGCGGCCGGCCATCATCTCGCCGAGCCCGGAGACGCCGATCTTCTCCTTCTGGAGCTGCACGTACCAGTCCTGCAGGCGCGGGTTCACCACGTTCTCCCCGGCCACTTCCAGGGCGGCGACGCCGGACTTCAGGCCCGGGGTCAGCTCGATGCCGTCGGTGCCGCCGTTGTAGGCGGTCAGCGACTTCACCTTGCCGGTGAAGTTCTTCGAGGACGCCTCGCTCAGCATGATGCGCAGCTGCTCCATGCCGCCCGGGGCGTTCGCGGCCTTGGCGGGGACGACGAAGGGCTCGCCGCCGGAGGCCCAGAGGGTGCCGAAGGGCAGCTTGTCGGAGGAGTCCAGGCCGGTGGGCGCGGAGACGGCGAGGCCGAAGTCGTCGGGCAGGACGTTCGCCGACTCGTTCTCCACCCAGGAGCCGTTCGGGATGAACAGCGCGTCGCCCTTGGCCCAGGCGGTCTGGGACTGGATGTGGTCCAGGCCCGGGGTGCCCTTGAGGACGTAGCCCTTCTGCTGGAGTTCGTAGTAGGCCTCGAAGCACGCCTTGACGGCGGGGTGCTTCCAGGCGTTCGGCTCCAGGTTGTCGATGGCGTCGAGCACCTCGCGCCCGCCGACCTTGCCGATCATCGGGTACAGCGAGAAGGGGAGGTAGTAGGGGTACTTGCCGGCGTAGGTCCAGCCGGCCATGCCCTTCTTCTTGGCCTTGGCGCAGACCGCGAGCATCTGGTCCCAGGTCTCGGGGTACTGCTCGTCGAGCGAGTCCAGTGCCTTCTGCGAGTACCAGACGCCGTAGACCGTGTAGGCGTAGTAGAGGATCCAGACCTGTTCGCCGTCGAACCGGCCCATCTCGACGATGCCGGGCCGCAGCGTGTCGCGGACCTTGGTGCCCGGATCGTCGTAGGAGGGGGCGTCCAGCAGCGGGGTGAGGTCGGTGAGCTGCTTCTTGCCGACCAGGGTGCCCATGTCCATCTGCTCGGCACCGGAGTTGTCGATGAGGTCGGGCGGGGTGCCCTGGTTGAAGCGCGGCTGCAGGGTGGACTGGATCTTCTGGGTGGCGGAGAACTTCACCTTCGCCCCGGGGAAGGCCTTCTCGTACACCGCGACGGCGTCCTCGGCGTACTCCTTGCCGAAGCCGCCGTCGAACAGGACGAATTCCATCGGCGCGGTGTCGTTGACGCCGAGCGGGTTCTTCGCGGTCTTCTTGCCCGCCTCGGCCTTGTCCTGATCGTCCCCGCCGCCGCTGGCGCACGCGGACAGGAAGCTCATCGTGGGGACGGAGATCAGGCCGAGCGCCACGGACCGTTTGATCAGTCCGCGGCGGCCCACTCCCGTGGCGCCGCGGCCGGTCCGGTCGCGGGTGCCGGGCTCACGGACGCCGTGCTCGCGGGCGCCGTCGTACTCGGCGGAGTTGGATCCCATGCTCAAGTCCTCGCCTTCTCCAGGACTCAGGCGGTGAACCGGATCCTTCCCGGCACCGCGTTCGGGTCGCGCTGGGTCGTGCAGGAAGTGCTGGACGTGCAGGAGGTGCGGCCGGCGCCGGCGGCGCCGGTGGTACGGGACGTGACGGCATTCGCTGTTCGGGCGCTGTGCGGATGTCCCGGAGTGCCGACAGGTATAGTCCACTTCCCGCCGCCGGAGCAAGATCGAACACAAGGTTCACCGCCGGTCTTTTCCGAGTTGAGACCTGGCGCAAACGCGAGCGGTCACCGCGTTCCGCGACGGAGCAATTCTCGCCCCGGAACCTGAAGGCCGCATTCAACACCCTTGACACCGTGCGCCACTTGGCCCACTACTGGTGCTTGCGCAGCCATTCTGACAACGTTGTCCAAGCCAGGGAGGGTGCTCGCGCATGCACCACGGAGTTCGGCACAGGATTCGGCACAGATGGGGCCCGGCGGTCGTCGCGACGACCGCCTTCGCCGTGGCGGCGGCCTCCCCGGGCGTCGCGGTGGCCCTGCCCGGAGCGCCCGCGAAGGCGGACCGGGAGTTCGCTTCGTCGTTCGAGGCCGGGGAGCCCGCCCCCGACTGGCTGAACACCGTCGACACCGGGCGGGGCGGCAGGAAGCGCGCCTCGGGTGTCGACGGCGGTTACAGCAGCGGCATACCGGGCAACGTCACCGACCGGGTCACGGACGTGCGCGCCAGTTCGGAGAACGCGGGCGCCGGGGAGGTGAAGGAGAACCTCGTCGACGGCGAGCCCGGCAGCAAGTGGCTGGCCTTCACGTCCACCGGCTGGGCCGAGTTCGACCTGGACGCGCCGGTCGAGGTGGTCCGGTACGCGCTCACCTCGGCCAACGACTTCGCCCCGCGCGACCCGCGGGACTGGACCCTGAAGGGTTCGGCCGACGGGAAGGACTGGACGGTCCTCGACACCCGTTCGGGCGAGACGTTCGCGGAGCGGTTCCAGACCAGGGTCTACGAGCTGGACGCGTCGGCCGTCGCCGGGTACCGGCACTTCCGGCTGGAGATCACCAAGAACGGCGGGGCGGACGCGCTGCAGCTCGCCGACGTGCAGTTCTCCACCGGCGACACCGAGGAGCCCGTGCCCCGGGACATGCTCTCGCTGGTCGACCGCGGGCCGAGCGGTTCCCCGACGGCGAAGTCGGGCGCCGGATTCACCGGAAAGCGTGCGCTGCGCTACGCCGGACGGCACACGGCCGAGGGGCGGGCCTACTCGTACAACAAGGTCTTCGACGTCGATGTGCGGGTCGACCGCCGTACGGAGCTGTCGTACAAGGTCTTCCCGTCGATGGCGGACGGCGACCTCGACTACGACGCCACGAACGTCTCCGTCGACCTGGCCTTCACCGACGGCACCCACCTGAGCGACCTGCGCGCCACCGACCAGCACGGCTTCCCGCTGACGCCGCGCGGCCAGGGCGACTCCAAGGTGCTGTACGTCAACCAGTGGAACAGCGTGCGGTCGTCGATCGGCTCGGTGGCCGCCGGCAAGACCGTCGACCGGATCCTGGTGGCCTACGACTCGCCGAGGGGCCCGGCGAAGTTCCGGGGCTGGCTGGACGACGTGTCGCTGAAGCGGGTGGCGCCCGAACGCCCGAAGGCGCACCTGTCCGACTACGCGGTGACGACCCGGGGCACCCACTCCAGCGGCGGTTTCTCGCGCGGCAACAACTTCCCGGCGACCGCCGTGCCGCACGGCTTCAACTTCTGGACGCCGGTGACCAACGCCGGTTCCCTGAGCTGGCTGTACGACTACGCGCGCGGCAACAACGCGGACAACCTGCCGACGATCCAGGCGTTCAGCGCGAGCCACGAGCCGAGTCCCTGGATGGGCGACCGGCAGACCTTCCAGGTGCTGCCGTCCGCCGCCCCCGGCACCCCGGACACGGGCCGCGAGGCACGGGAGCTGGCCTTCCGTCACGAGAACGAGACCGCGCGGCCGTACTACTACGGGGTGCGGTTCGAGAACGGCCAGAAGGCGGAGATCGCGCCGACGGACCACGCGGCGGTCATGCGCTTCACCTACCCGGGCGACGACGCGAGCGTCCTGTTCGACAACGTCACCGACCAGGCCGGCCTGACCCTCGACGAGGAGAACGGCACCTTCACCGGCTACTCGGACGTGAAGTCCGGGCTGTCCACGGGGGCCACCCGGCTGTTCGTGCACGGCGAGTTCGACAAGCCGGTGACGGACGGCTCCGCCGAGGGCGTCAAGGGCCACCTGCGGTTCGACGCCGGTGAGGACCGGACGGTCACCCTGCGCCTGGCCACCTCGCTGATCAGCGTCGACCAGGCGAAGGACAACCTGCGCCAGGAGATCCCCGCGGGCCGGTCCTTCGAGTCGGTGAAGCGGAGCGCCCAGCGGCAGTGGGACGGGCTGCTCGGCAGGGTCGAGGTCGAGGGCGCCACGCCGGACCAGCTGACCACGCTCTACTCCAACCTGTACCGGCTGTACCTGTACCCGAACTCGGGCTTCGAGAAGGTCGGCGGGACGTACAAGTACGCCTCCCCGTTCTCGAGGATGCCGGGGCCGGACACCCCGACGCACACCGGCGCGAAGATCGTCGACGGCAAGGTGTACGTCAACAACGGATTCTGGGACACCTACCGGACCACCTGGCCGGCGTACTCCTTCCTGACCCCCTCCAAGGCGGGTGAGCTGGTCGACGGGTTCGTGCAGCACTACAAGGACGGCGGCTGGACCTCCCGCTGGTCCTCCCCCGGCTACGCCGACCTGATGACCGGTACCTCCTCGGACGTCGCGTTCGCCGACGCGTACGTCAAGGGCGTGGACTTCGACGCGGAGGCGGCGTACGACGCGGCCGTGAAGAACGCCACCGTCGTGCCCCCGTCGTCGGGCGTGGGCCGCAAGGGCATGGCGACCTCGCCGTTCCTCGGCTACACCGGCACCGAGACCCACGAGGGCCTGTCGTGGGCCCTGGAGGGCTACCTCAACGACTACGGCATCGCGCGGATGGGCGAGGCCCTGTACGAGAAGACCGGTGAGAAGCGCTACCGGGAGGAGTCCGCCTACTTCCTCGACCGGGCCCAGGAGTACGTCAACCTGTTCGACTCCGAGGCCGGGTTCTTCCAGGGGAGGAACACGAAGGGCGACTGGCGCGTCGAGTCCTCGAAGTACGACCCGCGGGTGTGGGGCCACGACTACACCGAGACGAACGGCTGGGGCTACGCCTTCACCGCCCCGCAGGACAGCCGGGGCCTGGCCAACCTGTACGGCGGGCGGGACGGCCTCGCGGACAAGCTCGACGAGTACCTCGCCACCCCCGAGACGGCCTCCCCGGAGTTCAAGGGCTCCTACGGCGGGGTCATCCACGAGATGACCGAGGCGCGGGACGTCCGGATGGGCATGTACGGGCACTCCAACCAGGTGGCCCACCACGCCCTGTACATGTATGACGCGGCCGGGCAGCCCTGGAAGACCCAGAAGAACGTCCGCGAGGTGCTCTCCCGGCTCTACACCGGCAGCGAGATCGGCCAGGGCTACCACGGGGACGAGGACAACGGCGAGCAGTCGGCCTGGTACCTGTTCTCCTCCCTCGGCTTCTACCCGCTGGTGATGGGCAGCGGCGAGTACGCCGTCGGCTCCCCGCTGTTCACGAAGGCGACCGTGCACCTGGAGAACGGCCGCGACCTGGTCGTCAGGGCGCCGAAGAACAGCGCGAAGAACGTCTACGTGCAGGGCCTGAAGGTCAACGGCAAGCGCTGGAACTCCACTTCGCTCCCCCACGCGCTGATCGCGAAGGGCGGGGTCCTGGAGTTCGACATGGGCCCGCGGCCGTCTTCGTGGGGCACCGGCGAGGACGCGGCGCCGGTGTCGATCACCCGGGACGACGAGGTGCCCACGCCCCGCGAGGACGTGCTGGAGGGCAAGGGCGCCCTGTTCGACGACTCCTCGGCGACCGGCGCCACGGTGTCCTCGGTCGACCTGCCGGTGACCGGGGAGAAGAGGGCGGTGCAGTACACGCTGACCTCCTCGGACGCCGACGGGGCGCCCACGGGCTGGACCCTCCAGGGGTCGGCCGACGGCACGACGTGGAAGACCCTCGACGAGCGGGCGGACGACCCCGACGCCTTCCGCTGGGACCGGCAGACCCGGGCCTTCTCGGTGGACAGGCCGGGGAAGTACGGCCACTACCGGCTGGTCCTCAGCGGTGAGGCGACGCTGACGGAGGTGGAACTGCTGAGCTGAGCCGGCCGCGCGCCGCAAGCGGGTCCGGGCCGTGGCGGCCCGGACCCGCTTCCGTCGTGCCGGCCGTCCTCCGTGGAGGACTCTGGCGCGAGGGGGGGAGCGTGGGCCGGGGCGGGATACCGTCCCCCCGCCCATGTCCTCACTATGTGCACGGTCGTGACACATCTGTCCGCCGCCGCGGGTCGCGGGGTGCGCGCATGTGCATGCGCATGCGGGGGGCGAGCGGGACGGGGGCGTCCCTGCGACGGGTTCCGGTCCGACGAAAGATGGGAGCGCTCCCATCCCACTCGTACGGGGAAGGTAGCGCCGGAGGCCCCGCGTGTAAACGGGTGGCGCGACGCGGCTGCCCCTCGGGGACCGTCACGCACCGTCCGGGCGGGCCCGGCACGGGCGGAGGGCCGCACCCCCGTCGCCGGGGGTGCGGCCCTGAACCGCCGTGCGGTACCGCTCGCCGATCAGGTCACTTGCTGATCAGGCTGCGCAGCACGTACTGCAGGATGCCGCCGTTGCGGTAGTAGTCCGCCTCGCCGGGGGTGTCGATGCGGACGACCGCGTCGAACTCGACACCGGTGTCGGTGGTGACCTTCACCGTGCTCGGGATGGTGCCGTCGTTCAGCCCGGTGACGCCGGCGAACGAGAAGGTCTCCTCGCCGGTGAGGCCGAGCGTCTCGGCGGAGTGGCCCTCCGGGAACTGGAGCGGCAGCACGCCCATGCCGATGAGGTTCGAGCGGTGGATGCGCTCGTACGACTCGGCGATGACGGCCTTGACGCCGAGGAGCGCGGTGCCCTTGGCGGCCCAGTCGCGGGACGAGCCGGAGCCGTACTCCTTGCCCGCCAGGACGACCAGCGGGATGCCCTGGTCGATGTAGTTGCGCGAGGCGTCGTAGATGAAGGAGACGGGGGCGCCGTCCTGGGTGAAGTCGCGCGTGTAGCCGCCCTCGGTGCCCGGCGCGATCTGGTTGCGCAGGCGGATGTTGGCGAACGTGCCGCGGATCATGACCTCGTGGTTGCCGCGGCGGGAGCCGTAGCTGTTGAAGTCGCGGCGCTCGACGCCGTGCTCCGTGAGGTACTTGCCGGCCGGGGTGTCGGCCTTGATGGCGCCGGCCGGGGAGATGTGGTCGGTGGTGACCGAGTCGCCCAGCTTGGCCAGCACGCGGGCGCCGGTGATGTCCTCGACCGGGGCCGGCTCCATGCCCATGCCCTCGAAGTACGGGGGCTTGCGGACGTAGGTGGACTCGCTGTCCCACTCGAAGGTGTTGCCGGTCGGGATCGGCAGCGCCTGCCACTGGGCGTCGCCGGCGAAGACGTCGGCGTAGGACTTGGAGAACATGTCCTCGCCGATGGTGTTGGCGACGACGTCGTTGACCTCGGCCTCGCTCGGCCAGATGTCCTTCAGGAAGACGGGGTTGCCGTCCTGGTCCAGGCCGAGGGACTCGCGGGTGATGTCCACCTTCATCGAACCGGCGATGGCGTAGGCCACGACCAGCGGCGGGGACGCCAGGTAGTTCATCTTGACGTCGGGGTTGATCCGGCCCTCGAAGTTGCGGTTGCCGGAGAGGACCGAGGTGACGGCGAGGTCGTGCTCGTTGACGGCCTGGGAGACCTCCTCCGGCAGCGGGCCGGAGTTGCCGATGCAGGTGGTGCAGCCGTAGCCGACGAGGTTGAAGCCGACCTTGTCGAGGTACGGGGTCAGGCCCGCCTTGTCGAAGTAGTCGGTGACGACCTTGGAGCCCGGGGCGAGGGTGGTCTTGACCCACGGCTTGCGGGTCAGGCCCTTCTCGACCGCCTTCTTCGCCACCAGGGCGGCGGCGACCATGACGTACGGGTTGGAGGTGTTGGTGCAGGAGGTGATCGCGGCGACGGTGACGTGGCCGTGGTCGAGCTCGTACTCCGTGCCGTCGGCGGCGGTGACCTTCACCTTGTGGCTGGGGGCGCCGTTGGAGATGGCCGGGGCGTCGGAGGCCGGGAAGGACTCCTTGCTGGCCTCGTCGACGTCGCCGCCGTCCTTGACGTAATTGCGCACGTCCTGGGCGAACTGGGCCTTCGCGTCGGCGAGGACGATGCGGTCCTGGGGGCGCTTCGGGCCGGCGATGGAGGGCACGACGGTGGACAGGTCCAGCTCGAGCTTCTCGGAGAAGTCCGGCTCGGCCTGCGGGTCCAGCCAGAGGCCCTGCTCCTTGGCGTACGCCTCGACCAGCGCGACCTGCTGGTCGCTGCGGCCGGTCAGGCGCAGGTAGTTCAGCGTCTCGTCGTCGATCGGGAAGATCGCGGCGGTGGAGCCGAACTCCGGCGACATGTTGCCGATGGTGGCACGGTTGGCCAGGCTCGTCGCGGCGACGCCCTCGCCGTAGAACTCGACGAACTTGCCGACGACGCCGTGCTTGCGCAGCATCTCGGTGATGGTGAGCACCAGGTCGGTGGCGGTGGTGCCGGGCTGCAGCTCGCCGGTCAGCTTGAAGCCGACGACGCGCGGGATCAGCATGGAGACCGGCTGGCCGAGCATGGCGGCCTCGGCCTCGATGCCGCCGACGCCCCAGCCGAGGACGCCGAGGCCGTTGACCATGGTGGTGTGCGAGTCGGTGCCGACCAGGGTGTCGGGGTAGGCCTTGCCGTCACGGGTCATGACGACGCGGGCCAGGTGCTCGATGTTCACCTGGTGGACGATGCCGGTGCCGGGCGGCACGACCTTGAACTCGTCGAAGGCGGTCTGGCCCCAGCGCAGGAACTGGTAGCGCTCCTTGTTGCGGCCGTACTCCAGGTCGACGTTCTGCTTGAAGGCGTCGTTGGTGCCGAACTTGTCGGCGATGACGGAGTGGTCGATGACCAGTTCGGCCGGCGCCAGCGGGTTGATCTTCGCCGGGTCACCGCCCAGCTCCTTGACGGCCTCGCGCATGGTGGCGAGGTCCACGACGCAGGGGACACCGGTGAAGTCCTGCATGATCACACGGGCCGGGGTGAACTGGATCTCCTCCGACGGCTGGGCCTGGGAGTCCCAGGAACCGAGCGCGCGGATGTGGTCGGCGGTGATGTTCGCGCCGTCCTCGGTACGGAGCAGGTTCTCCAGCAGCACCTTCAGGCTGTAGGGAAGGCGTGCGGCGCCCTCGACCTTGTCCAGCCGGAAGATCTCGTACGACTCGTCGCCCACCTGCAGCGTGCTGCGGGCCTCGAAGCTGTTCGCCGACACGACAGTCTCCTTCATTGATGTGCGCGTACCACCACACCGCAAACCCTTTGCGGCTACCACCGCGTGGTGCCGCCACTGCGCCTGGACCAATCCGCTGAGGTAAGGCTAAGTTAGGCATGCCTTACTGGATCGTGGCGACTGCGGTGCACCTCGGCAGATATCTCGATGTCGAGATAACTCTAATACACGGCGGCCGAATGGTCATGCGCGGGCCCGCCCGGAGGCCTCCGCATGCCCGGATTCCGGACGCATGCCCCTTACGGGTACCC
>NZ_LIRG01000131.1 GCF_001419695.1 Streptomyces prasinopilosus | reverse complement strand
CTTGATCTCAGGCGCGGGGCCTGACCGATCGTCCATGGGAGGACTGTCACCAATGCGTCGCCCCGCGCCTGAGATCAAGGACAACACAGAAATCACGACACGTTCCCCCCGCTGCCCTGCGCCGGGTTCTCGTCGGGGTCCTCGTCGTCGTCCTCAAGGTTGTCGTCGCCTCCGGCCGGGGGCAGGTTCACGGGCGGGGTTTCCGGCACGCCCGGGGCCCGGCGGCCGAGGAACGCGGCGACCTCGTCCGGGTTGTTCAGGGCGTCGGCCAGGAGGCGGGCGTCGGCGAAGGAGCGGGCGTCGATCCGCGTCAGCTCGTCCTCGGCGTCCTCGATGGGGAACCCGGCCTCCATCAGCATGCGGATCCCGGTCTCCTTGCTGATGACGCCCTTGGTCACGCCGAGGGTGACCTGCTCGAGGATCCCGGCCCGGTCGGTGGGCTTGTACGGGCCGAACACCATCCGCGCGGGCTGCACCTGGATGCCCGCCCAGTCGGGGTGCTGGCCGGCCAGGTGCAGGCGCTGCACGAACTTCAGGAGCAGCGCGTACTTGTGGTCGCGGGCCAGGCGCATGCCGCCGATGAGGGAGTCGAGCGGGCCCAGGGAGATGTCCAGGGCGTATCCGGAGGGCGCCTTGGACGGGTCGATGGTGCCGAGGGCGACCGCGGGGAGCCGGGAGACCTTGGCGGCGCGGTCCTCGAGGTCGTGGCCGTATTCGCGGAGTTCCCGCAGGGCGGAGGAGGTGTCGACGGTGGTGATTCTGCCGTTCTCTCCGAGGGTCCACACCTGCCCGGGTGCGACGTGCATGTCTCCGCGGGCGTTGACGCCGGATACGCCGACGATGGGCAGGCCGGTGGTGGCGGAGGCGCGGGCGGAGTCGGTGTCGGAGCCCTGGAGCTCGTCGAAGACCTGGAGCACCTTGGCGAGGGAGGACTGGCCCCAGTGCTCCTCGGCCGGGGGCACCGTGTTGGGGACGTGGACGACCGGCAGGAAGTCGATGAGCAGGTCGAGGTGGTCGAGGACTTCGCCGTCGGAGCGGGTCGCGAAGGTGGCCTTGTCCAGGGGCAGGGAGTCGACGTCTATCTCGCCCTTGAGGTCGTCGAGGGTCCAGGTGGCGTCGGTGAGGTAGCAGGTGACGGTACTGGGGGTGTCGTTCCACGGGTAGAGGCGGGTGACAGCCCCGGAGCCCGGGTCGATGATGTCGCCCTGCCCGAGGACGGGGACCAGCTGCCCGTCGGCGTCCTCGATCGTGAGGGGGGCGCGGACCGCGCGGCCGCTGCTGTCCGCGCCGGCGGCGGTGGCCGGCCCGATGGGGGCGAGTTCGTAGGTGATGCGCCGGATGCGGGCCTTCAGGTCGCGGCGCGGGTCCTCGGGGAGCTCCCATGCGAAGTGCACGCGCTGCGGGAACTCCCCGCCGTCGTCGTCCTCGCCGATGACCGGGAAGTAGAAGCCCGGGTCGACGGAGCGGACGGTGGCGCGCTGCTTGGCCGGGTCCCAGGCCAGCCGGTACACGCCGTCCCCCAGGGCGACGGCCTTGCGTTCGGTCTGCTGGACCCGCATGGGCAAGAGTTCGTTCTCCGACCAGTCCCGCAGCAGGGACTGCACGCGTTCGGCCATGGCCGGGTCGACGCCTTCGGCGGGGTGTTCGGCGCCGGGCACGGTGATGGTCTGCTCCCGGCCCAGGACGTGCGCGAGGATCGCATCGACGAACAGGGACGGGTCGCCGAACTCCCGCTTCTCCCGGGCGGCGGGCCCGTCGAGGACTTCGGCCAACTCTGCTGCCTGGTTGTTGTCGTAGGCGGCCAGCAGCTTGTACGCGGCGAGGCGGCGTTCGTCGGCGGGCGGGACCCAGGTCGCGGCGGCTTCGGGGAAGGCGCGCCGGTGGGGCATGCCGCGGGGGTCGGAGTAGATCGGCTTGTAGTTCAGCCACGACCAGGCGTCGATGACGACGGCCTTGGCGCGGGTCATGAGGCCCACCGCTACTCCTCCGCTGCTCCAGGCCCCGCGCCTGTGATCAGGGTACGGGCGTGGTCGGGTCGGGTTCCCTCCGCTGGGCGGGCAGGAGGTGGCGGCCGGCGTCGGTGCCGCGTGCGGGTTCGTTCACCCCAAGGGGGCGGCTGTACTGGGGGAATGGACTTCCGGGTACCGTCAGGTCACCCGATTGGGTGACGCGAGGAACGGGAATCCGGTCGCCTTTCTCCCCGTCAATCCCCTTTGCCCACATTCAAGATCACGAGGTGTCAGGAGCACCATTCGCGTGCCCTTAAACTGACTCCGGGTGTTCGTCACTCGCATGACGCTTCCCTGCTTCCGGCGCCGCGGCCCGGAGGAGGAGCGACCGTACCGGGTCCTTGACCTGCGGTCGCGGAAGGGAGGTGGACCATGACCGAAGACGGACAGCCGGACTGGAGCTTCTGGTGCTTCGTCGTCGCACTCCTGGAGGTAGCGCTCCAGGTGACGGCGAAGTGAGAGCCCTCAGTCCAGCAGCCCACCTGTGAAGAGACAGGGCCGTCCATCCAGCCAGGGTGGGCGGTCCTGTTTCGTTGTGCTCAACGCATCATGTGTTGCGTGCTTGCCAATGTACCTTCCATCCGCGCAGATTTTAAATTCGGGACTCATGAATCGCTGTGCAGTGAGCGAAGTGACGACTGATTGACGGCCCATCAGCTGCCAACTTTGGGCTCGTGATTTTTCTGATGCGTGTGGGAGTGGCAGCCGGGTGTGTTGGATGGTTCACCTGCGGCCACGCAGCCGCTGGTCGGTGTAGTGCTGGGTGCCGAGGCCTTCCTGTGCGGGGTCGGCGAGCTCGGTCAGTGCGTGCACGGCGGCGTCCATCCGGTCGGGTGAGTCCATGCCGGGCAGCCAGGTGACCATCTGCCGTTCCAGGGTGTCGAACTCCCCCACATGATGGACACGGCCCTGCTCATACAGCTGGGCGATGGGTTCGGCGCGCAGGCGTTTGCCTTGCTTGGCGTTCACTTCGATGATCCGCGGCATGGGCCCACCCCGGGTGCGGCCGGCGCGTTCGAGTTCCTGCCAGGCCTGGATGAGGACCTGGCGAGTCATGTCGCCGCCGAAGTTGGTTTCCACAACCAGGCCGTCCGCGCCCAGTTCGATGGCGAGCTGGCAGGCTTCGACACCCCACGCGTTGGCGCCGTGCCGGCCGGAGCGGTCGGCGAGGAGGTAGAGCTCTCCTTCCGCGGTGCGCCCGGCGGCGACGATGCCGGTTTCGTCGTTGGCGGTGCCGGCGCCGCCGGAGGGGTCGATGGCGACGAGGATGCGGGTGAGGTCGACGCCCTGGAAGGCGACGGTGCTGCACCGGTTGGTGGTGATCCACGCCCATTGCCAGACGCCGCCCTCAAGGGGTCTGGGCTGCTGCTGGTAGAGCGCCCACCAGACGCGTTCGCCGACGGCGCGGCGGGTGCGGGCGAGTTCCTCTTCGTCGTACTGATCGGGCCACAGGGCCTGGCCGGGCTGCCGTCCGAGGGGGTCGTCGTCGGAGAGGGCGAGGGCCGGCAGGTCGATGAGGGTCCAGTTCTCGGGTTCGGTGGCAAGGATCCGGCCGGAGAGGTCGTCCTCGTTCCAGCGGGTGTTGATCAGGACGATGGAGGCGCCGGGTGCCCGCCGGGTGTAGAAGACGGACTGGTACCAGTCCCATACCCGGTTGCGTTGGGCGGGGCTGTTGGAGTCATCCGAGCCTTTGAAGGGGTCGTCGATGATGCCGAGCGAGAAGCCCTTGCCGGTCAAGGAGCCGCCGACGCCTGCGGTGACCATGCCGCCGCGGACGGATGACCCGGCGGGGGCTTCGAGGTCGAAGCGGTTCGCGGCGTGGCTGCCGGGGTGGAGGTGCACGCCGAGGGTGGGGGCGTAGGTGCGGAGCTGGTCGCGGACCCAGCGGCCGTGGTCGTCGGCGAGTTCGGCGCCGTAGGAGGCGAGCATGACGCGGGCGGTGGGGTGGCGTCGCAGGTACCAGAGGGGGCCCCAGCGGGAGGCGCGCTGGCTTTTGCCGTGCCGCGGCGGGCAGGTGATCATTACCTGCATGCGTTCGCCGGCGGCGATCCGCTGGAACACTCGGTCGATCATGTCCAGGTGTGGGGCCTGCTTCTCGCGGCCTTCGGTGAGGACGGCGGCCAGCGCGCCCGGGGAGCGGTCCATGGCCATCTGGCGTTCGATCCGGACGAGTTTGCGGCGGGTCTCCGGACGGGCTCGGGCGACGACGCGGCGGCGCTGTGTGGAGGGCAGGGACCGGTAGCGGGCTTCGAGGCCGGCCTGCCGGTCAGGGGCTTTCGTCACCGTCGTCCTCGTCGAGTTCCTCCTCCGGTTCCTCATCGTCGTAGTCGGCATCCGGGTCGATCTGTGGGATTTCGGCGTTGTCCCGGTCGGAGATGTCGAAGAGGGCCGTGACCTCGGCTGCCTCGCTGCCGGAGAAGGGGATGGCGCCGCCGTCGGGGCCGCTGATCTCGGTGCGGACGGGGACCTTCAGGCCGAAGAGTTCGGTGAGGTCGGCGATGTATTTGCGGGCCTGTTCGCCGGCCTTGAGGTCGACGTTGGTGGGGTCGGTGGCTGCGGGCCAGACCGCGCGGAGGAGTTCTTCCAGGCGTGCGCCTTGGATGAAGCGGTACGTCTCGGCTTCCTGGACCTCGAGGTCGCGGGCTTTCTTGATGGCGCGGGAGAGGTCGGAGCGGGCGGTGTTGGGGGACATGTCGAAGTGCTCGGCGATCTCGAGGGCGGTGCGGCCCTGGATCTTCATGATGAGCATTTCGCGTCGCCGTTGGGCGACTTCTGCGGTTTTGGCTTTGGACCAGGCCATGGCGGTGGGGCTCCCGCTCGCGTGTGTGGTTGTCGGGCCCCGCGCCGAGAGGCCCCGCCCACGCCCTGACCAACGGCCCGACACCCATCCCCCGGTGTCGGGCCGTCCCCCTGCCCGCACCCCGCCCACCGGCCCCGGGGGAACCGAACACCGAAAATCAGCGATCATCCCTACAAGGCGCGGGGCCCGACAACCA
>NZ_LIRG01000130.1 GCF_001419695.1 Streptomyces prasinopilosus | reverse complement strand
CCCCCCGCCACCCCCGCGTCCGCCGGGCGCACCCGGTACTGGATCG
This sequence comes from Streptomyces prasinopilosus, assembly GCF_001419695.1. Taxonomy (GTDB): domain Bacteria; phylum Actinomycetota; class Actinomycetes; order Streptomycetales; family Streptomycetaceae; genus Streptomyces; species Streptomyces prasinopilosus. The sequence continues at coordinate 16,673 of NZ_LIRG01000130.1, read as the reverse complement.
AGATCAACGGCAACCGCCACCAGATCTCCGACGCCACGCTCGTACTGGGCCGCAGCACCGAGGCCGACGTGCGGATCGACGACCCCGGCGTCTCCCGCCGGCACTGCGAGATCCGGACCGGAACGCCCTCGACGATCCAGGACCTCGGATCCACCAACGGCATCGTGGTGGACGGACAGCACACCACCCGCGCTACGCTCCGCGACGGCTCGCGGATCGTCGTGGGCAGCACCACCATCATTTACCGGCAAGCCGAAGGGTGAAGCGGGGGCAATGTCAGAGCTGACCCTCACGGTCATGCGGCTGGGTTTTCTGGCCGTTCTGTGGCTGTTCGTGATCGTGGCCGTGCAGGTCATCCGCAGTGACCTGTTCGGCACGCGGGTCACCCAGCGCGGAGCGCGCCGAGAGACCGCCCGGCCGCAACAGGGCGCCCGGCAGGCACCACCGCCGCAGCGCCAGCAGTCCGGGGGCGGCCGCCGCGGCCGCAACGCCCCCACCAAACTGGTCGTGACCGAGGGCACCCTCACGGGCACCACCGTCGCGCTCCAGGGCCAGACCATCACACTGGGCCGGGCGCACGACAGCACCATCGTGCTGGACGACGACTACGCCTCCAGCCGCCACGCCCGGATCTACCCCGACCGCGACGGCCAGTGGATCGTCGAGGACCTGGGTTCCACGAACGGCACCTATCTGGACCGGTCCAGGCTGACGACCCCCACACCGATCGGACCGGGTTCACCGATCCGCATCGGCAAGACCGTCATCGAGCTGCGGAAGTAGTACGACAATGAGCGAGCGGAGCGAGCACGCAGGGGGGGTCCCCACCCCGGGCCCCGGCGCGCTCCCGACCGGAGGGTGGGCAGTGTGGCTCGACACGACCGGCTGTACCCGGAGCCGACGGGCGAGGTGCGCATGAGTCTGTCCCTGCGCTTCGCCGCCGGATCGCACAAGGGGATGATCCGGGAGGGCAACGAGGACTCCGGTTACGCCGGTCCCCGCCTGCTCGCCATCGCCGACGGCATGGGCGGCGCCGCGGCCGGCGAGGTCGCCTCCTCCGAGGCCATCTCCACCATCGTCTCGCTCGACGACGACGTCCCCGGCTCCGACCTGCTCACCTCCCTCGGCTCGGCCGTGCAGCGCGCCAACGACCAGCTGCGCATGATGGTCGAGGAGGACCCCCAGCTCGAGGGCATGGGCACCACCCTGACCGCGCTGCTGTGGACCGGCCAGCGCCTCGGCATGGTCCACGTCGGCGACTCCAGGGCCTACCTGCTGCGCGACGGCGTCCTCACCCAGATCACCCAGGACCACACCTGGGTGCAGCGGCTGGTGGACGAGGGCCGGATCACCGAGGAGGAGGCGACCACCCACCCGCAGCGGTCCCTGCTCATGCGGGCCCTCGGCAGCGGCGAGCACGTCGAGCCCGACCTGTCGATCCGCGAGGTCCGGGCGGGCGACCGGTACCTGATCTGCTCCGACGGCCTGTCCGGCGTGGTCTCCCACCAGACCCTGGAAGAGGCCCTCGCCGGCTACCAGGGCCCCGAGGACACCGTGCAGACCCTGATCGAGCTGGCACTGCGCGGCGGCGGCCCGGACAACATCACCGTGATCATCGCCGACGTCCTCGACCTCGACACCGGTGACACCCTGGCCGGCCGGCTGTCCGACACCCCGGTCGTCGTCGGCGCCGTCGCCGAGAACCAGAACCAGGCCGGCGACAACAGCGCCATGCAGACCCCGGCCGGCCGCGCCGCCGGACTCGGCCGCAGGCGCGGCCAGGGCGGCGGCGAGTTCGGCCCGCCCGGCAGCGGCGACGTCACCGGCTTCATCCAGACCGACGGCCTCGACTACGACGAGGGCGACTTCGTCAAGCCCCGCAAGAACCGCCGGTGGCTCAAACGCTCCTTCTTCGGCCTGCTCACCCTCGCCGTCATCGGCGGCGGCGTGTACAGCGGCTGGCGCTGGACGCAGACCCAGTACTACGTCGGCGCCAACGACGAACACGTCGCGCTCTACCAGGGCATCAACCAGGACCTGGCCTGGGTCTCGCTCTCGAAGGTCGAGAAGGACCACCCCGAGATCGAACTCAAGTACCTGCCGCCCTACCAGCGGAAGCTCGTCGAGGCGACCATCGTCGAGAGCGACCTGCACGGCGCCCGGTCGAAGATCGACGAACTCGCGGTCCAGGCCTCCGCCTGCAGGAAGCAGGCCGAGCGACGCGCCGCCGAGAGCAAGAACAGCGCCAAGACCGGCGAGGGCGAGGCCGGAGGCACCACGGGAACCACCCCCGCCTCCTTCACGTCCAAGGCCTCGCCGACGCCGACCCCCTCGGGCTCGACCGAGGCCCAGCAGAAGTCCACGCCCCCGTCCGCACCTACTCCCAGCCCCGGCCCCAGCCTCTCGGAGGAGGAGCAGAAGGTCGTCTCGCTGTGCGGTAAGCAGTAGGCAAGCCGTGAGAGGCCCTGTCACACGATGAGCAGTACTACCAACCCATCGGCGCAGCACACGTCCACGATCGGTGCGATCGGGGCGCCGAGCCGGCGCAACACCGAGCTCGCGCTGCTCGTCTTCGCCGTCGTCATCCCGGTCTTCGCCTATGCCAACGTCGGGCTGGCCATCGACGGCTCCGTCCCCTCCGGGCTACTCGCCTACGGGCTGGGGATCGGCCTGCTGGCGGGAGTCGGACACCTCGTGATGAGGAAGTTCGCCGCCTACGCCGACCCCCTGCTGCTGCCTCTCGCCACGCTGCTGAACGGCCTCGGTCTGGTCGTGATCTGGCGGCTGGACCAGTCCGAGCGGTTGCAGAACCTGGCGGAGCGCCAGTACGGGGTCTTCACCCCGTCGGCACCGAACCAGCTGCTGTACTCGGCCGTCGGACTGGCTCTGTTCGTGGCGGTACTCGTCTTCCTGAAGGACCACCGGATCCTCCAGCGGTACACCTACATCTCCATGATGGGGGCGCTGGTCCTGCTGCTGCTGCCGCTGGTGCCCGGAGTCGGTGCCGACGTGTTCGGCGCCAAGATCTGGATCAGCGTCGCCGGCTTCTCCATCCAGCCCGGCGAGTTCGCCAAGATCATCATCGCGATCTTCTTCTCCGGCTACCTGATGGTGAAGCGGGACGCGCTGGCCCTGGCCAGCCGTCGCTTCATGGGCCTGTACCTGCCCCGTGGCCGGGACCTCGGCCCCATCATCACCATCTGGGCCGTCAGCCTGCTCATCCTCATCTTCGAGAACGACCTCGGTACCTCGCTGCTGTTCTTCGGCATGTTCGTGATCATGCTGTACGTCGCCACGGAGCGGACCAGCTGGATCGTGATCGGTCTGGTGATGTCCGCCGCCGGCGCCGTGGGCGTGGCCTCGTTCGCCAGTCACGTCCAGGCCCGCGTCGACGCCTGGCTGGACCCGTTCGGCTGCTACCAGACCTCCGGCGCCTGTGAGCAGATCGGCCAGTCGATCATGTCGTTCGGATCCGGCGGCGTCGTCGGCACCGGCCTCGGGCAGGGCAACTCCGACCTGATCGGCTTCGCCGCCAACTCCGACTTCGTCTTCTCCACCTTCGGCGAGGAACTCGGCCTGGCCGGCGTCATGGCCATGTTCCTGCTCTACGGGCTGATCATCGAGCGTGGTGTGCGGACCGCCCTGGCAGCCCGTGACCCCTTCGGCAAGCTGTTCGCGATCGGTCTGTCCGGCGCCTTCGCCCTGCAGGTCTTCGTGGTGGCCGGCGGCGTCATGGGACTCATCCCGCTGACGGGTATGACGATGCCGTTCCTCGCCGCCGGTGGATCGTCGGTCATCGCCAACTGGGCCCTGATCGGCATCCTGCTCCGCATCAGCGACACCGCCCGCCGCCCGGCCCCCGCGCCCGCCAGCAACCCAGACGCCGAGATGACCCAGGTGGTCCGACCGTGAACAAGCCCCTGCGCCGCATCGCCATCTTCTGCGGGTTCCTCATCCTCGCCCTCCTGATCCGCGGCAACTGGCTCCAGTACGTCCAGGCGGACGAGCTGCAGGAGAACAAGCACAACCGGCGCATCGCCATCGAGCGCTACGAGCAGCCGCGCGGGGACATCATCGTCGACGGCAAGCCGATCACCGGTTCCAAGGAGACGTCGGGCAGCGACTTCGAGTACAAGCGCACCTACAAGGACGGCCCCATGTGGGCGCCGGTCACCGGCTACGCCTCGCAGGCCTTCGGCGCCAACCAGCTGGAGTCCATCGAGGACGGCATCCTCACCGGCAACGACGACCGCCTGTTCTTCCGCAACACGCTCGACATGCTGACGGGCAAGAACAAGGAGGGCGGCAACGTCGTCACCACCCTCAACTCCGAAGCGCAGAAGGCCGCCTACAACGGGCTGAAGAAGCAGGGCGGCAAGGGTTCGGTCGTCGCCCTCGAGCCCTCCACCGGCAAGATCCTCGCGCTCGCCTCCTTCCCCTCCTACGACCCGTCCTCGATCGCCGGCAACAGCGACAAGGACGCCGGGGCGTGGCAGAAGCTGCAGAAGAAGGAGAACCCCGACGACCCGATGCTGAACCGGGCCCTGCGCGAGGTCTACCCGCCCGGCTCCACCTTCAAGGTCCTCACCGCGGCCGCCGCGCTGGAGGAGGGTCTCTACAAGAGCGCGGACGAGAAGACGGACACGCCGCTGCCCTGGATCATGCCGGGCACCACGACCCCGCTGAAGAACGACGGCGACCTCCCCTGTGAGGACGCCACCCTCCGCGAAGCGCTCCGGGTCTCCTGCAACACCGTCTTCGGCAAGATCGGCGCCGACCTCGGCAACGACAAGATGCTCGAGTACGCCAAGAAGTTCGGCTTCACCGAGGAGCAGTTCGTCCCGGTCCGCTCCAGCGCCTCGATCTTCTCCGAGGACATGGACAAGTCGCAGACCGCCCTCTCCTCCATCGGCCAGTTCAACACCGCCACCACCCCGCTGCAGATGGCCATGGTCACCGCCGCCGTCGCCAACAACGGCACCCTGATGAAGCCGTACATGGTCGACGAACTCCAGGCCCCCAGTCTCGACACCATCGAGAAGACGGACCCGGAGGAACTGAGCAAGCCGATGTCGGCGGAGAACGCCCAGATCCTCCAGTCGATGATGGAGACCGTCGTCTCCGAGGGCACCGGCGGCAACGCCAAGATCGACGGCGTCACCGTCGGCGGCAAGACCGGCACCGCCCAGCACGGTGTGGACAACAGCGAGAACCCCTACGCGTGGTTCATCTCCTACGCCAAGAGCGAGGACGGCAGCTCCCCGGTGGCCGTCGCCGTGATCATCGAGGACGACAACGCCGTGCGCGGCGACATCTCCGGTGGCGGCCTCGCGGCCCCCATCGCCAAGAGCGTGATGGAGGCGGTCGTCAAGGGCAAGCAGTGACGCCGCTCACGTCCGCTTCCCATCGGTGCACGTTGCGGTACCGGTCATGTATCGGCTGCGGTACTTGGCCAGGTCACACAAAGCGAGCCGGGTACCGTATCCCCGGACGGCAGCCTCCGGCCGCACGAACGTGCCGGCCGGGACCGACGGAGAGGGCTGGTAGTTAGCTATGGAAGAGCCGCGTCGCCTCGGCGGCCGGTACGAACTGGGCCACGTGCTCGGCCGCGGTGGCATGGCGGAGGTCTACCTCGCCCATGACACCCGCCTCGGCCGCACCGTTGCAGTGAAGACGCTCCGCGCCGACCTCGCGCGCGACCCGTCCTTCCAGGCCCGGTTCCGCCGGGAGGCCCAGTCGGCCGCCTCGCTCAACCATCCCGCGATCGTCGCGGTCTACGACACGGGCGAGGACTACATCGACGGGGTCTCCATCCCGTACATCGTCATGGAGTACGTCGACGGCTCCACTCTCCGTGAACTCCTGCACAGCGGCCGCAAGCTGCTGCCGGAGCGGACGCTGGAGATGACCATCGGCATCCTCCAGGCCCTGGAGTACTCGCACCGGGCCGGCATCGTCCACCGCGACATCAAGCCCGCGAACGTCATGCTGACGCGCAACGGCCAGGTCAAGGTCATGGACTTCGGCATCGCCCGCGCCATGGGCGACTCCGGCATGACGATGACCCAGACCTCGGCGGTCATCGGCACCGCACAGTACCTCTCCCCCGAGCAGGCCAAGGGCGAGCAGGTCGACGCCCGCTCCGACCTGTACTCCACCGGCTGCCTGCTGTACGAACTCCTCACCGTCCGCCCGCCGTTCGTCGGGGACTCCCCGGTCGCGGTCGCCTACCAGCACGTCCGGGAGGAGCCGCAGGCGCCGAGCGTCTTCGACCCCGAGGTCACGCCCGAGATAGACGCGATCACGCTGAAGGCGCTCGTCAAGGACCCCGACTACCGCTACCAGTCGGCCGACGAGATGCGCGCCGACATCGAGGCCTACCTCGACGGCCAGCCCGTCGCCGCCACCGCGGCGATGGGCGCGGCCGGCTACGGCGGCTACCCCGACGACCAGGCGACGACCGCCCTGCGCTCGGACTCCGGCGCCCCCACGTCGATGCTGCCGCCCATGAACCCGGACAACGGCGGCTACGGCTACGACGACCGGGCCGGCCGGCGCCGCCAGCAGAAGAAGAACAACACCTCGACGATCCTGCTGGTCGCCGCGGGCGCCCTGGTCCTGATCGGCGCCATCCTGATCGGCCGCTGGGCCTTCTCCGGCGACGGGGGCCCGGGCGACGACACCGTCAAGACCCCGAACTTCATCGGCCTCACGAAGGACGCCGCGGAGAAACAGGCCACCAACGTCGACCTGGTCCTGGAGTTCACCGAGAAACCCTGCGAGAAGCAGGCCAAGGGGAACATCTGCGACCAGGACCCCGCCAAGGGCACCGACGTGGACAAGAAGTCCATCGTCAACCTGGTGGTCTCCACCGGGGCACCCAAGGTCGCGGTACCGAGCGTCGTCGGCGACAACATCGACGACGCCAGGGCGGAGCTGGAGGGTGACAAGTACTCCTTCGTCGTCGAAACGAAGGAGAAGGAGGCCCCGGAGACCGCGGGCACCGTCCTCGATCAGGACCCGCCTCTCGGCGAGGAAGTCGAGAAGGGCACCACCATCACCCTCACCGTCGCCAAGGCGGTGGCCAGGTCGACGGTCCCGGACGTCCTCGGCAAGACGTGCGACGAGGCCAAGTCGCAGATGAGCGCCAACGACCTGGTGGGCAACTGCACCGAGCGGGAGGTCGACGACCCGAACCAGGCCGGCAAGGTCATCGAGACCACGCCGTCGAAGGGCCAGCAGGTCGACAAGAACTCCCAGGTCCAGATCGTCGTCGGCAAGGCCAAGGCGAACGAGAAGGTCGCCGTCCCGAACATCAACAACCAGCTCCTCAAGGACGCCCAGAGGATGCTCCAGGAGGCCGGGCTCACGGTCGGTGACATCGCCGGTTCGCAGGATCCCAACGCCCGGGTCATCACCTCCGACCCGCCGCAGGGCACCGAGGTCGACAAGGGAACGGTGGTCAGGATGGTGGCCGCGGACCAGGGGGGCAACGGCGGCGACAACGGCGGCGGCTTCCTCGGCGGCCTCACCGGCGGCAACCGGGACTGACACCCGGGCCCCCGGGCACGACGGACGCAACGGAGCCCCGGCCCCTCCTCTCAGGGGGCCGGGGCTCCGGCGCACCACGGGCGGGCCTGTGCGGAACCGGTCCTCTCGGAGGAAGGCGGCGGACTCCCGTCACGTTTCCGAGCCCCTGCCTGGGAGGCCACCGACGCACCGGGCTGCGGAAATCCGGGAGTGACGGCCTGTCACCCCCGCCGGTCGGTCCCCCACAGGCCCGCCGGGATCCCCTCGGCGGTCCCCTCCCACCCGTCCGTGGCGGGACCCGGTCCCCTGAACGCACATCCTCACTCCGCTCGTGCCTTCGCCTGCCACCACTCGTTGATCGGGCGGGGCGGCACACCGGGTTCCGCCCCAATCACGACGACGTGAGGGGTACCGAGTGCTCAAGGAGTCAGTGCTTCTGGAGTCGCGGACGCTGCGCAGCGGCGTGCTGGACCGCACGGACGTTCTCGACCGGGTCAAAACCCTGTCCCTGCTGCCGGACGGTCTGCACGTGACGACGGCGATGGTGGCGGCGTACTTCGAGGTCACCGTAAAGACACTGGAGTCAGTGGTCGAGGACCACCGGAACGAACTACGAGGCAACGGCTATCACGTCTTGACGGGCACGCAACTGGCCCTCTTCAAGAGGGCCAGTGGGATCCAGTCGCGTTCTCGGTCACTCGCCCTCTACTCCCGTCGCTCCGTCCTCAACGTCGCCATGCTCCTCCGGGACAGCGAAGTCGCACGTCAGGTGCGTGTCTACCTACTGGACATGGAGTACCTGGCGCGCACACAGCCTGTGGACAACCCGGTACCCGTCGAACCCGCCCCCGTCGAACCCGTCCCTATCGAACCCGCCCCCACCGGATCCGTCGTCCTCGACGACCGCATCGACCGGCGCATCACCCACATCCTCGGCAGCACGGTCGTACCGATGCTCAACGCCCTGATCGCCACCTCCGGCGAACACCGCCGCGAACTCCTCGAACTCCGCGAGGACATCGAGGACGTCGAGCGCAGGCTGTGCTGGCACCACAAGCGCCTCACCACCCTGGAGGGGGAGGCTCCCGCGAAGAGCGCCGCATCGACGCTCGGGGCGATGACCCGGCAGGCGTTCGAACAGCACGTCGCCGGCCTGCTGCGGCGTGACGGCTGCACCGACGTCGTCGTACGGCAGGCCCGCGGCGACAGGGGCATCGACGTCACCGGCCGCACCGCGGACGGGCGGACCGTGGCCGTCCGGTGCGAGAACCGGTCGGGACGCCGGACGGTGGCCGACGCCGACCTGCGGAAGTTCGCGGGCGCGGCGCGTGCCCTCCACCGCTTCGACCTGGCGCTCTTCGTCGCCGCCTGCGACTTCGGCCACGAGTCGCGGGCGATCGCCGACCTGACCGGGGTCGTCACGGTCGATCGGCGGGAAGTGGAGGCCTGGACCGCCGGGGTGCGTCTCAAGGCCCTGCGGTAGGGGAAGACCACGGAGGCCCGGAGCCGCAAGCCGAATGTGCGGCTCCGGACCTCCGTCGTGTTAGGCGCATCAGGCCCCTGAAGGGCCCCGATCGCCTCAGCGCAGTTCCTCCGGCGGTGTCCGGTCCTCGTCGACCTTCTCCGTGCGGACCAGTTCGCCCCAGACGACGTAGCGGTACTTGCTGGTGTACACCGGCGTGCAGGTCGTCAGGGTGATGTAGTGGCCGGCCTTCTTGCGGCCGGACTCCTCGGGGACCTTCGCGAGGACGTCCACGTTGTACTTCGAGGTCTCGGGGAGGATCGCGTACGTCTTGTAGACGTACCAGGTGTCCTTCGTCTCGAAGACGATCGGATCGCCGTCCTTGATCTTGTGGATGTCGTGGAACTTGGCCCCGTGGCCGTCCCGGTGCGCGGCCAGCGAGAAGTTGCCCTTCTTGCCGGACGTGGGCAGGGTCGCCTTCACCGGGTCGGTGTAGTAGCCGGCGACGCCGTCGTTGAGCACCTTCATCGTGGTGCCCTTCTCGATCAGGATGTCGTCGCCGCCCATCGCGGGCACGTGCAGGAAGCCGATGCCGTTCTTGCTGTCGAAGGTGGCGGGGCCGTCACCGGCGCCGGCACCGGGGCCCTGGGCCCAGGTGTCCCGCACCTCGTCCGCCTGCTTGTCCGCCGCGCGGTCGGCGAGCACGTTCGTCCACCACAGGGAGTAGACGACGAACAGCCCGAGCACCAGGCCCGCGGTGATGAGGAGTTCCCCGAGGGCGCTGACCAGCATCGCGCCCGGCCCCATACGGCGGCGGGCCGGAGGCGACGGTGAGGCGGGCCCGGCGGTGTGCTCTTCGGTGTCGTCGGCGGTCGCTGCCACGTTTCCTCTGCCCCTACCTGACGAGCGCATCCGGCTTGCCCTTGCTGCGCGGCCGTTCCTCGTCCATCTTGCCCCAGACGATCATGCGGTACTTGCTGGTGAACTCCGGCGTGCACGTGGTCAGCGTGATGTAACGGCCCGGCCCGGTGAAGCCCGATCCCTTCGGGACGGGCTCGAGGACGCTCACGTTGCTCGGCGGCGTCACCGGCAGGATGGACGCCATTTTGTAGACGAAGTACGTGTCCTGCGTCTCCACGACGATCGGGTCGCCCCGCTCCAGCCGGTTGATGTACCGGAACGGCTCCCCGTGCGTGTTGCGGTGCCCCGCGACCCCGAAGTTGCCCTTCTCGTCGTCCGGCATCGCCGTCTTCAGGGCCCCCTCCGCGTAGTGGCCCACCATGCCCCGGTCGAGCACCTTCTTGCTGTCGATGCCCTCGGCGATCGGCACGACCACGTCCAGCTTCGGGATGTGCAGCAGCGCGAAGCCCTGGCCCGGCTCGAACGCCCCCGGATTGCGCTTGCCGTCGGCCCAGTCCTTCTGGAGGTCGCTGGCCTCCCGGCCGGCCTGCGCCTGCGCCCGCACGTTCGTCCACCACAACTGGTACGTCACGAACAGCAGCATCAGCACGCCGCAGGTGATGAACACCTCGCCGATGCCCCGGCTCACGACGACGGCGGGGCTCGCCTTCCGCTCCCGGGCCCGCCGCCGCGCCTCCACGCGCGAGAGCGGCGCCTGAGGCGCGTCACGGCCCTGCGGCGCCTCGGGCCCCCCGGAGGGGGCGTTCGCGCCGCCACGGCGCCCGTGGCGCTTCTTGGCGGCCTTCCTGCGCGCCGCCCGGCCCCCGGAAGCCGCGGGTGGCTCCGTGCGCACCCCGTCCGCCGGATCCGTCCCGTACGCCGCGGTACCGCCCGTGCCCGTCGTGTACCCCGTGCCGTCCGCACGCCGTCCGCGCTCCACGCGCCGCGGCGGCGGGTCGGGGAGCCGCAGCGCCACCGTCTCCTCGTCGACGGGCGGCGCATACGCGTGCTCGTCGACGGGCGGCAGGTACGCGGTACCGCCGTCGGTCCCGGCACCCCCACCACCGGCCGCACCCCCGCCGTAGGCCGCTCCCTCGCCGTGGGCCGCGTCCGCACCGCCGTAGGAGTAGGCGCCCCGCTGGGTGGTGTCGTACCAGTCGCCGCCCCCGAGCGTGCCGGGTGCCCCGTACGGCAGCGGCTGCTGCTGCCCGTACGAGGTGCCCTGCTCGCCGCCCGTGCCGTGGGAGAAGCCGTCCGTGAAGGACCCCCCGTGTCCGGCGCCGGACTCGCGCTCGGGGCGCAGCGCGGTCACGCCGGCGACCTGCCCACCACCGGGGCCAGTCCCGCCGATCTCGCCACAGCGCCCTCGTCCCCGCACTCCACCAGCCAGTTGGCCAGCATCCGGTGCCCGTGCTCGGTGAGCACCGACTCGGGATGGAACTGCACGCCCTCGACCCGCAGTTCACGGTGGCGCAGGCCCATCACGATGCCGTCCGGCGTCCGGGCCGTCACCTGCAGTTCCTCCGGCACGGTGGCCGGCTCGGCGGCCAGCGAGTGGTAGCGCGTCGCCGTGAACGGCGACGGCAGGCCCGCGAAAACGCCCTCGCCCCCGTGCTCGACCGGCGAGGTCTTGCCGTGCAGCAACTCGGGGGCACGGTCCACGACACCGCCGTAGGCCACCTGCATGGACTGCATGCCGAGGCAGACGCCGAAGACGGGCACCCCGGTCGACGCACAGTGCCGCACCATGTCCACGCAGACCCCGGCCTGCTCGGGAGTCCCGGGCCCCGGGGACAGCAGCACACCGTCGAAGCCGTCCTGTGCGTGCGCCGTCGCCACCTCGTCGTTGCGCAGGACCTCGCACTCGGCGCCCAGTTGGTACAGGTACTGGACCAGGTTGAAGACGAAGCTGTCGTAGTTGTCGACGACGAGAATGCGCGCGCTCACTGGTTGTCCACCGTCACATCGTTGAAGGGCAGCAGCGGCTCGGCCCAGGGGAAGACGTACTGGAAGAGGACGTAGACCACGGCGGTGACCAGGACGAGCGAGAGGAGTGCCCGCACCCATCCGTTCCCCGGCAGATGCCGCCAGATCCAGCTGTACATGCCGTCCCTTCCGTCGCACCACGGCACCAGACCCACGCCGTACGTCACCAGACTAACGGCGTGACGCCCCCGGTTTCCCGGCCTCCGCGGGCCGTGCGGAGGCCGGGCGGGCCCGGACGGCCGGCCGGCGGCCGTGCCCCCGTTCCGGTTCGCGTGTCGTCGGCGGCGGGCAGCGGTCCGGAGGCGTCCACCCGGAAGTACGGGGAAAAGGGCCGATCACCTCGATGTTCGCGGGCGCGGTTTCGTACGGGCACCGGTCGATCCGGTGCGTGTACCGGGCCGTCCCGCCGGCCGGTGCCCCGCGCCACCCCGCCCGGACCGGGCAGAGTCCGTGAACGGGTCGCCGTGCGCGCACCGGTGGCCGGCGACCGCGAAGTCACCCTCACGGGCCGGTCGCGCGGTGCTCGCGCAGCCACCGGGGCCCCTCTTCGGGGTGCTGGTCCCGTTCCACGGCCACGCGCTCGTTCCACGTGAAACCACGCCGCGGGACGTGCGGGAGCCGGCCCCTGGCCCGGTGCGACCCCGCGGCCGCTACGCCACGGGCTTCGCGTGGTGCAGGTCCACCGTGCCCGCGTAGCCGGGGAGCGTCACCGGCCCGTCGTCCTCGACCTTCCAGCCGAGCCCGTAGACGTTGACGTACACCATGTAGTTCTGGATCGACGGGGAGGCCGCGAGCGCGTTCTTCAGCTTCTCCGGATCACCGACCGCCGTGATCTTGTACGGCGGCGAGTAGACGCGGCCCTGGAGGATCAGGGTGTTGCCCACGCAGCGCACCGCGCTGGTGGAGATCAGCCGCTGGTCCATGACCTTGATGCCCTCGGCGCCGCCCTGCCACATCGCGTTCACCACGGCCTGGAGGTCCTGCTGGTGGATGACCAGGTAGTCGGGTTCCGGCTCGGGGTAGCCGGGGAGCTTGGCGGTGGCGTCCGGCGGAGCGTCGTCGAGCGTGACCGTGACGGCATCGCCCTTGAGCTCCTGCGTCCCCGCGCGGCGCTCCAGTCCGTCGAGTTCGTCGTCCTCCGCCGCGCTCCTGCCGGCATCCCGCTCGGCGAGGGCCTCGACCTCCCCGCGCAGGGCTCCGTTGACCTCCTCCAGCTCACCGTTCTTGCGGCTGCGCTCGTGAATGAGGTCGGACAGCCTCAGCAGCGAGTCGTCCGTGCGGATGTTGGTCCCCCTCGCCGTGTTGAAGCTGGTGAAGAAGATCAGACCCGCGAGGGCGAAGACGCCCGCGGTGAGGATCCGCACGGGCCGGAAACCCCGTCGGCGGACAGGGCTGGATTCCGTTCCGGGAGAGTCGGCAGAATTGCTCAACGTACCCTTATCTCCTTCAGCGCCACGGAAGGACTACGCTAACGGACGCCCGGGGAGCGCTCGGAGTCACCTTCCCACCGCCCCGAGCCCGACCCAGTTCCCTGCGCGGCCACGCAGCGCATCGACAGGAGAGACCCTCGTGCCGAAGTCACGTATCCGCAAGAAGGCCGACTACACGCCGCCGGCGGCGAAGCAGACGACCGCCCTCAAGCTGACCAGCCGTGCCTGGGTCGCGCCGGTGATGCTGGCCCTGTTCCTGATCGGCCTGGCCTGGATCGTCGTGTTCTACGTCACCGACGGCAAACTGCCCGTCGACGACCTGGGCAACTGGAACATCGTGGTGGGCTTCGGCTTCATCGCCGCCGGATTCGGCGTCTCCACGCAGTGGAAGTAGCGCTCCGCAGCGCTCACCGCCGACTGGACCAGACCCTGCCCGGAGCCGCACGACGGCTCCGGGCAGGGTTGTCCCCCGCTCTGTGCACGGCTCCGGGCAGGGCTGTCCACCGAGTTATCCACAGGCGTTTCCACAGCGTGGGGAAAAGAAACGACGATCTGTGGATAACCCGTCGGCCGCCGTCAAGTGTTGACGCCTGTGTAACAGAAGTACCAGTAACCGAATGCCTGTTCGTACGTCTCTGACCTGCGAAAACAACAGTCAGCGTCATCGAGCGCACGGATCCCCGCACGGTGTGCACAAGATCCGCCACATGCTGTGGACAACATGCACTCAGACGAGCTGAACCGTCCTCACCAGGGTCGTCACCACGACCACGGCGAGAACCAGCCCACAGGTCCCGTACTGGATCAGTGCCCGCCGTTCACGCGGGGCGTGGACCATGGCGTAACCGATCACGACACCGGCGACAAGTCCTCCGATATGGGCCTGCCATGCGATGTTGCTCCAGCCGAAGGTGAAGATCAAGTTGATCACCAGCAGAGCGATGATCGGCCGCATGTCGTAGTTGAGCCGGCGCACCAGCACCGCGGTCGCGCCGAACAGCCCGAAGATGGCGCCGGAGGCGCCGAGCGAGGCCGTGGACCCCGAGGCCAGCAGATAGGTCAGCGCACCGCCCGCCAGACCCGAGATCAGGTAGAGCGCGAGATAGCGGGCCCGGCCGAGGGCCTGCTCGAGCGGGCCGCCGAGCCACCACAGACTGAGCATGTTGAAGGCGATGTGCCAGATCGCCTCGTGCGTGAACATCGAGGTGACCAGGCGGTACCACTCACCCGCGGCGACGCCTTCGGTGGGGTTGAACGGCGTCGGGGGCCAGACGCCGATCAGCACGAGATGGCTCAGCAGCGACGGCCAGACGTGCACCGCGACGAACACCGCGGCGTTGATCCCGAGGAGGATCTTGGTGACCAGCCGGGGGTCCGCGGCGATGGTGCCGCCCGCGATCGTGCGGGGCATGGAGGCCGTGGGCGCGTGGCCGGTGCCCGAGCCGCCGCGGACGCACTCGGGGCACTGGAACCCGACCGAGGCACTAATCATGCACTCGGGGCAGATCGGCCGCTCGCAGCGGGTGCAGCGAATGCCGGTCTCACGGTCCGGGTGGCGATAGCAGGCGAGGACGCCGCGGGCGTCCTGCGGGCTGCCGGCAGCCTGGTCGTCCATGGGATCCCCTAGGTCGTGTGGAAAAGCCCCGCCCCGCCCATCCTTACGGATGAGCGGGGCGTTTGGTTCCCTCCGGGGGCTCGTGCACTCCTCGGGGACGGGGCGGTCCTCAGCCCTCGCGGATCTCGACCGACTCGATGACGACGTCATTGACCGGACGGTCGGTGCGCGGGTTGGTCTGCGTCGCCGCGATGGTGTCGATGACCTTCTGGCTCGCGGCGTCGGTGACCTCGCCGAAGATGGTGTGCTTGCGGTTCAGCCACGCCGTCGGGGAGACGGTGATGAAGAACTGCGAGCCGTTGGTGCCCGGACCGGCGTTGGCCATCGCCAGCAGGTAGGGCTTGTCGAAGCGCAGGTCCGGGTGGAACTCGTCCTCGAACTGGTAGCCGGGACCGCCGGTGCCGTTGCCCAGCGGGTCCCCGCCCTGAATCATGAAACCACTGATCACCCGGTGGAAGACCGTGCCGTCGTAGAGCTTGGCCTTGGACTTCGCCCCGGTCTCGGGGTGTGTCCACTCCCGCTCGCCCTTGGCGAGCTCGACGAAGTTCTTGACGGTGATCGGCGCCTGGTTCGCGAAGAGCCGGACCTCGATGTCGCCGTTGTTGGTCTTCAGGGTGGCGTAGAGCTGGTCAGCCACGGTGTGCCTTCCGTTGTCTTTCCGTAACGACCCGATCCTCGCACGGACGGGGCGCGCAGTCGTCCGACGCCCGCCCCCTGGGGGCAACTGGGCCGAACGGCTTGCGGAAACCGGGTGAGTGCCGCCGTGACGGGGGCACTCGGGAACGATCCGTGGCATTGTCGACGAGTCGCTCCCGTTGCCCCGTATTCATCCGCTGTCGCACTCGGTCAATGCCATCAGCACCCGTATGCCCGCCCACACATGCCCGGCATCGAAGCGGGAGGCATGATCCGTAAAAGGGTGGACAGTCGAAAAACGTACGCCACCGAGGAGGAGGAACCGTGACCCGCATCGAAAGCGTGCGCGCCGCGACTGATTCGGCAAAGGACAGCGTGCTGCACGCCGCGGACGTGGTGGCGCCCTACGCCGATACAGCCAAGGTGAAGGCCGCGCACTACGCGCAGGAGGCACGCGTACGGCTGGCGCCCAAGGTGACACAGGCCGCAGGGCATGCCCTCGTCCAGTACGGCACCCATGTCCAGCCGTACCTGGAGCAGGCTCGCACCCATGTGCCGCCGAAGGTCGATCTGGCCGCCCATGAGGCCGCCGCCCGCACCCGTAAGGCCGCCCTGCAGGCGGCGGAGTACTCCCGGCCGAAGCTCGAGCAGGCCAGGGCCGCCGCCGGCCCGGCGAAGGAGGAGGCGGCGGCACGCAGCGCGGCGGTGCTGGCCGCCCTGCGCGGTCAGGTCACGGCCCAGCAGATCCAGAAGCTGGTCCGCAAGCAGCGGCGGCGCGCGAAGGCCGGCCGCGCCGCGAAGGTGGTCTTCGTCCTGGGTGCCGTGGCCGGCGGCGCCTTCGCCGCCTGGAAGTGGTGGGACAAGCAGGCCAACCCGGACTGGCTGGTGGAGCCGCCGCCCGCGACCGACGTCACGGAGTCCGGCACGCTGACGTCGGTGGACGGCAGCCGTGAGGCCGCGCTCGACCCCGAGGTCCGGGCCAAGGAGGACGAGGAGGAGGCCGCCAAGCGCGACGACCAGCCGTAGGTCTGTCAGCGCGCGGTGAGGCGCCCGTCCGCGGCATGAACAGCCCGGTGGGGCAGGAGAGTTCGGCTTCTCCTGCCCCACCGGGCTG
>NZ_LIRG01000013.1 GCF_001419695.1 Streptomyces prasinopilosus | reverse complement strand
TCCAGGGTGAGGAGGTCGGCGTGCGGCTCGGTGTCCCACCACAGGGCGCAGCGCAGCCGCGCCCCGCCGGACGACGTGTCCAGCGCGGGCAGGGTGAGCGTCGCCACCGTCGAACCGGCCATCCCGGAGAACCAGCACGCCCGTCCGCCCCGCCCCGGAGCCGGCCGGACCGGGACCGCGCGGGCCAGCCGGTTCGCGGCGGCGACCCGGGGAGCCGAACCGGAGCGCCAGCCGCGCACCGGGTGGACCGAGTTGCCCAGGACGACGAGGAACGAGTCGGTCGTCGGGTCGAGCACCAGCGAGGTGCCGGTGAACCCGGTGTGGCCTGCCGTGCGGGGAGTGGCCATCGCACCCATGTACCAGTGCTGGTGGAGTTCGAAGCCCAGCCCGTGCCCGTCCCCGGGAAAGCCGGTGTTGAAGTCGGTGAACATCAGCTCCACCGAATCCGGTTCGAGGATGCGGGCCCGCCCGTAGCCGCCGCCGTTGAGCAGGGTCCGCCCGAGGACCGCCAGGTCCCAGGCGCAGGAGAACACCCCCGCGTGGCCCGCGACCCCGCCCAGGCTGTGGGCGTTCTCGTCGTGCACCTCGCCCCACACCAGCCCCCGGTCGAGGCCGGACCAGGGCGGGCGGGCGTCCTCGGTGGCGGCGATCACCGGCTTCCAGGAGGCGGGCGGGTTGTAGCGGGTGCGGTCCATGCCCAGGAGGCCGGTGATCCCGTCCCGCAGGAGGACGTCCAGGGAGCGGCCGGTGACCTTCTCGAGCACCAGCTGCAGCGAGATCATGTTCAGGTCCGAGTACAGGTACGCCGTCCCGGGCGCGCTGACGGGTGCCTCGTCGAGGACGAGCCGGATGCGCTCCTCGTACGTGGGGGCCTTGTGGAGCGGGATCCAGGCGCGGAACCCCGAAGTGTGCGTGAGCAGCTGACGGATCGTCACGTTCTCCTTGCCGGCACGGCCGAAGTCCGGCAGGTATGTGGCGACGGCCGCCTCCAGCTCCAGCGTGCCCCGCTCGATCTGCTGCACCGCGAGGACGGAGGTGAACAGTTTCGACACCGAGGCCAGGTCGAAGACGGTGTCCTCGGCCATGGGGATCTGCCGGTCCGCCGGGAACTCGACGCCGGTGTCGGTCTCCTCGTCGTAGGCCCGGTAGCGCACCGCCATGCCGAGGGGCCGGTGCAGGGCCACGGTGCCGCCGCGCCCGGCGAGGAGCACGGCGCCCGCGTACCAGGGGTGCTCGGGCGACGGGCCGAGGAACGCCTCGGCCTCGGCGACGAGCCGGTCCAGGTGCCCGGCGAGCAGTCCGGCCCGGCGGGCCGACCCGCGCCGCAGGGTGGGAAGGCCGCCGCCCGCCGCGGCCGGTTCCGGCGGGGCCGCCGAGACCGGGCCGGCCGGGAGGGAGGCGAAGGCCAGGGCGCCGCCCAGGGCCGTCACACGTCCGGTGAGCTGACGACGCGTGATGCCGCGCGGCTCCTCGTCCACCATGGAGGGTTCCTCCCGTGTCGAGGCCGCGGCCGGCGGCCTGAAGGATTCTTCCGGGAATCGCCTTGCGGGGTGAAACCTTCCTGCCGGGTGCGGGGTGTGTCAACGGGGCGTGCGGGGCCGTCGGCCGGGCCGGGGAGCACGTCCTCCCCGGAGGCCGCCCGCGGGGGCGTCGGCGCCGTCACGCCCCCGCTCTGTGCCGGAGGCGCCGGCCAGGGGCGGCGGGTGCCGCCGCCCTCCCCCTCGGGACCCGTCCGACGTGACGACCGGTCACCGTCGGACGGGCCCGGGCGGCCCCCCTCGCCACCCGCGCGTGCGCCCCGGGGGTCCCGCCCCGCGCGGACGCCCGCGGCCGTGCTCAGCGCTCGCGCACGCGGACCACCCTCAGCTCCGGCGAGGACAGGATGTCCTTCTCGCAGAAGCGGGACGTCACCCACCGCTCACCGGAGAACAGCCGTGTCTGGTCGCTGGAGTACGGCGAGGCGGGGTTCGACGACTGGGAGTACGCCAGCAGCGTCCGCGCCACCGGGCACCCGCTGCCGTCCCAGCCGACGGCCTGGACGTAGCTGGTCCCGGTCGACACCTCCGTGTACCCGCGGGCCGGGTCCCACCGGGCCTCCACCTTGTTCCAGACGCCCAGCGACTCCGTACCGCCGGGCACGGCGATCCGCTCGCCGCCCCGCTCCACGAACTGGTGCTCGCCGAGCCGTGAGCCGAGCGCGATCCCCGCCGCCCGCAGCTCGGTGACGGTGTCCGCGAGAGCCGTGGCGAAGGCCGGGACGGAGGTGTCGAGACCGCGCGGGGTGCGGACGGGATCGGCGGCCGAGAACGGCACCCTCCACAACCGTGTCCCCGGCTCCGCCGCCGTGAGCCTGCGCCAGAACCGGTCGAAGAGCAGCGCGCCCCGGCTGCCGGTGTCCATGGTGCGGTCCCACCCGGCGAGCACGGCGCACGCCTCCCGCACGTCCACCTCCCCGCCGCCGGTGCCACGCGCGGTGCCGCCCGGCAGCACGGTGCAGGCCCTCACCACGTCGTCCCCGGCGAGAGCGGCCGCGGGCACCCGGTCGGCGAACTGCTGCCGCTGGAGGTCCCGTACGGTCAGGCCGCCCCGGGCCGCCATCGCCGCGACGTCCTCCAGGGCGCCCCGGGTGCGCATCGACCGCTGCGTGCCGATCGTGCCGAAGACCCGCTCGTAGCCGGTCAGCGGCCGCTCGGCGTGGGACAGCCAGGCGCTGTCGTTGGAGTTCTCCGCGTACGGAGCGTCCTGCAGGGTGGGCATCCGGGACTGGCCGAAGACGCCCGGCTGCACGGCGTCACGGTCGCGGCCGAGGGCGCAGTCCCCGCGGGAACCGTCCAGGACCGCGAGCCCCGACGCGGGGTAGGTGGCCCGGCCGAGCGCCGTCGAACAGCGCTGCGCGAGCTCGTCGGTGATCCGGGGAAGCACCTGCGACTGGGTGAACAGGCTGTGCCCCCGGGAGTCGGCGGCGATCGTGTTGACCCAGGGCAGCCCCTGGGTGCGCCGCAGCGTGTCGAGGACGTCGCGGGTGCCGCGGGCCCTGCCGAAGCCCAGCCCGGTGTCGGAGGCACGCAGGTTGGCGGCGTTGGGATCGTTCAGCGCGTAGGCCGTGCCGCCCGTCCAGGGCAGGGGGAGCGAGGCGCCGAGCGAGGTGACCACGGGGCCGTAGCGGGTCCACCACTGGTGGCGGGTCACCGGAGCGCCGTTCGCCACCGGCACGGTGACGGTGCGTTTCCGCATCCGTTCCCGCCGGCCGTCGACCAGGTAGACCGTCGGATCGGCCGGATCGAGCGTCAGCCGGTGGAGGTTGAGCGTGACACCGGTGGCGACGGTGTGGCTCCACGCCATGTGCGCGTTGTGTCCTATGGACACGGCCACCGTGCCGAGGAGGGAGCCGCCCGCCACGTCCAGCTCGCCGGGAATGGTCTGCTGCGACTGCCAGAACCGGCGCCCGCCCTGCCAGGGATAGTGGGGGTTGCCGAGCAGCAGGCCGCGCCCGTTCGCCGTGGTCCTGCCGCTGAAGGCGACCGCGTTGGAGCCCATGCCGGCGCGGTCGGCGGCGAACAGTTCACGAGCGGCCCGCGCGGCCTCCTCGGGCGAGGGCGGCGGAGCCGTCCGCGCCGGGTCCCCGGCCCCCGGGGACCCCGCGGCTCCCGGTGGCGCCGAGTGCCCCGGACCCTCCGCCGCGTCCGGCCCGGCCGGAAGCGGCGGCCGGGCGGCCGTGATGGCGTCCACGGCCCGGCCCTGCCCGCCCAGCACGGCGAGCGCGAATCCGCGTGCCGCCACGTCCAGCGTGGTCACCGGCCGCACCCAGGCGGCGTTTCGGCAGGACGGGTCGGTGATCCGGTTCTGCTCCAGCCACGCGTTGTACCCGGCCGCGAAGCCCCGCATCAGCTCCTTCACCGGGCGGCTCGGACCACTCGGCGCGGGCCGCGCGAGCAGCTTCTCCACCGTGCCCGCCTCCCGCACGCCCCGGAAGTACAGGTCGCTGGAGAGGTTCGTGCCGGCCGAGGACAGCGAGAAGTCCGGTGCGGCGTCCGGTCCGAGGAACCGCGAGCGGTCGCCGCGGACCGTCAGGAAACCGTCGGCCAGGGTGCACACCTGGTCGGCGGCCTGCGCCCAGCCGGTGCCGAAGCCCAGGTTCGCTTAGTCCTTCGCGACGATGTGCGGAATGCCGTGCTCGGTGTAGCGGACCACGGCGGACAGGCCGTGGCGGGACGGGTGTTCCTGACGGCCCGGTTGCTCGGCGGCAACGGCCGGCAGCGCGGCGCCCATGGTCAACAGGGCCACCGCCGCGACGGCCGACCGTCCCAGAAGTAATCGCACCGTGCCTCCCGACATCCTTGGTCCAAGGGGGCGTCGAGAGTAACAGCGGCCGTTCCACCGGTCAGGGGGCGCGGGCCGGACCGTCCGTACGGCCCGCCGCGCACCGGCCCGGTGTCTTGACCCGCCCGGCCGGTGAACAGAGGATCGTCTTCCATGACGCCCGGACACGCCAGCACGGTCGACGGACTCCTGCGACGCAGCGCCCGCCGCACCCCGGCGCGGGTCGCCGTCGAGTACGGCGACCGCACCTGGACGTACGACGCGCTCGACACCGCCGTCTCCCGCGCGGCGGGCGTCCTGCTCGGTGCGGGGCTGTCGCCCGGAGACCGGGTCGGCGCCTACGGCCACAACTCCGACGCCTACCTGATCGGCTTCCTCGCCTGCGCCCGCGCGGGCCTGGTGCACGTACCGGTCAACCAGAACCTGACCGGCGACGACCTCGCCTACCTCGTCGGCCAGTCCGGCAGCGGCCTGGTCCTCACCGATCCCGGCCTCGCCGGGCGCCTCCCGGACGGCGTACGGACCCTGCCCCTGCGCGACGCCGACGGCTCGCTGCTCGACCTGCTGGCCGGGGCGCCCGCCCACGACGGTCCCGGGCCGCGCTCCGAGGACCTGGTGCAGCTGCTCTACACCTCGGGCACCACCGCCCGCCCCAAGGGCGCGATGATGACCCACCGCGCCCTGGTGCACGAGTACCTGAGCGCCATCACGGCCCTCGAC
The DNA here is from genome assembly GCF_001419695.1 of Streptomyces prasinopilosus. Lineage (GTDB taxonomy): Bacteria > Actinomycetota > Actinomycetes > Streptomycetales > Streptomycetaceae > Streptomyces > Streptomyces prasinopilosus. The sequence goes on along the minus strand of NZ_LIRG01000013.1, from coordinate 2,544 downwards.
CTCCAGGCCGGCGACCTCCCCGTGCACGCGCTGCCGCTCTACCACTCGGCGCAGATGCACGTCTTCCTGCTGCCCTACCTCGCGGTCGGCGCGACCAACGTCATCCTCGACGCGCCCGACGGCGACCGGATCCTCGACCTGATCGAGGCGGGCCGCGCGGACAGCCTGTTCGCCCCGCCCACGGTCTGGATCGGCCTGTCCCGGCGCCCCGACTTCGCGACCCGGGACCTGAGCGGACTGCGCAAGGCGTACTACGGGGCGTCGGTCATGCCGGTGCCGGTCCTGGAGCGGCTGCTGGAACGGCTGCCCGGCCTGGCCGTCTACAACTGCTTCGGGCAGAGCGAGATCGGCCCGCTGGCGACCGTCCTCGCCCCCGACGAGCACAAGGGGCGCATGGAGTCCTGCGGGCGGCCCGTGCTGTTCGTGGACGCGCGGGTGGTCGACGAGGACGGCAGGGACGTACCCGACGGGACACCCGGCGAGATCGTCTACCGGTCGCCGCAGCTGTGCGAGGGGTACTGGGACAAACCCGAGGAGACCGCCGAGGCCTTCCGCGACGGCTGGTTCCACTCCGGGGACCTCGCGGTGCGGGACGCCCACGGCTACTTCACGATCGTCGACCGGGTCAAGGACGTCATCAACTCCGGCGGTGTCCTGGTCGCCTCGCGGGAGGTCGAGGACGCGCTGTACACGCACGGGGCGGTCGCCGAGGCGGCGGTGGTGGGCCTTGCCGACGACCGCTGGGTGGAGGCCGTCACGGCGGTCGTCGTCCCGCGCGGCGAGGTGACGGAGGAGGAGCTGATCGCGCACGCCCGCGAGCGGCTCTCCTCCTTCAAGGCGCCGAAGAGGGTGCTGTTCGTGGACGAGCTGCCGCGCAACGCCAGCGGGAAGATCCTCAAACGGGAGCTGCGCGACCGCTTCACCGGGTGAGCGCACCGCCCGGCCCGGCACGGGCGGACGCGGCTCGGCGCGGACGCGGGTCCACGGCCCTGCGGATCCCGCCCGCCGACCGCTCCGGCGCCTTCGGGCCGGCGGTCCCGGCCGGCGTCCCGGTGCCGCCCTTCACGGCCGCCCCGACGGACCGGGCCGCCGCCGGGCGGGGACGGGCGTCCGCCTCCGGCCCGGAGAAGGGGGAGGAGCCGGGCGGAGCCCGCGCTCAGCCCCCGCCGCCCTCGCCCCCCTGCGGCCCGTACGCGGTCATGAAGCGGTCGCGGAACTCGTCCATGCCCCAGCGCGGAGCGTCGGGCGCGGGCTTGAGACCGTCGGTCCAGTTCCAGTCCGCCACCCGGTCCAGGACCTTCTCGTCGCCGGCCACGATCGTGATCGGCACGTCCTTGCCGGTGTCGCCGGCGGTCACGGTCGGGACGGGCTGGTGGTCGCCGAGGAAGACCAGGACCGTGTCCTCGTCGCCGTACCGCTCCATCCATCCGGTCAGGCTGCGCAGCGAGTACTCGATGGACTTGCGGTACTCGGTGCGCACCCTCTCCGGGTCCTGCCAGACCTCCGCGGGGTCGGTGCCCTCCTTCTTGATCCCGTGGAACACGGAGCCGTCGCCGAGGTCGTCCCAGTCGATCATGCGGGCGTTGGGGGACCACGGGTTGTGGCTGGAGGCGAGGATGATCTCCGCCATGATCGGCTGCCGGTCCTTCCTGCCGTGCTCCAGACGCTCGAAGGCCTCCATGGTGAACTGGTCGGGCACCGGCGTCCAGCTGAAGTACGGGCCCCGGTAGCCGAGGTGCTCGGAGTCGTAGATGTGGTCCAGGCCGAAGTACCTGCCCTCCGGCCAGGCCCGCCGCACCCCGGGCACGATGCCGACGGTGCGCCAGTCGCCGGTCTTGCGGAAGTAGTTGGTGAGGGTCATGCGGTCGCTGGTGGTGAGGCTGCGGTAGCGCTGCTGGTTCTTGATCCACAGGCCGGACAGGAAGGTGGAGTGGGCGAGCCAGCTGCCCGCGCCCGTCACCGGCGACCTGAGCCAGCCGCTGCGCGACTCGAAACCGGCGGCCTCCAGGGAGGCGGCGCCCTCCTTCAGCACCGCGTCGACCGGTTCCGCCATCGCCGGGTCGTCGATCGCGACCCGGCCGTAGCTCTCGACGAAGGTGAACAGGACGTCCTTGCCGCGCAGCCCGGTGAACAGCCGGTCCGGCGGAGTGTCGGCGAAGGCGTCGACGGCGGCCTGCCGCTCGAAGACCCGTGCGTCCTCGAGCCCCGCGCGCACCTGCTCCACCCGGTTGCCCAGCATCTGTGCGGTGCCCCTGGTGGCGAGCGGGACACCGGTGATCCGCACGCCCAGGGTGACGCAGGTGATCCACACGACGCCGAGGACCACGGTGGTACGGGCGGCGGTCCGGCGGTGGCGGACCATCAGGTCCGTGATCCGCACCGCCGCCAGCGTCATCAGCACCAGCAGGGCGGCGAACAGGACGATCACACCGATCACGGCGAGGACCTGCCCGCCCCTTCGACCTGGTGCTCGACTGGATCCTGCTCGACGACGCGGCCGAGTTCGTCCGGGAGTCGTTCGGCCGGGGCGGGCAGGTCCTCGCC
>NZ_LIRG01000129.1 GCF_001419695.1 Streptomyces prasinopilosus | reverse complement strand
CGGCGCCGGCGCCGACACCGCAGCCGTTCCCTCCGCCACGCTGGGCGGGGAGCGCAAGCGTTCGATCGAGCAGATCGCGCTGCTGTTCTTCATCGTCGTTCCGTTCCTGGCCGTGCTGGCGGCGGTGCCGCTGGCCTGGGGCTGGGGGGTGAGCTGGCTGGACCTCGGCCTGCTGGTGTCCTTCTACTTCCTGGGCTGCCACGGCATCACCGTCGGTTTCCACCGCCATTTCACGCACGGTTCGTTCAAGGCGAAGCGGCCGTTGAAGATCGCCCTGGCGGTGGCGGGCTCGATGGCGGTGGAGGGGCCGCTGGTGCGCTGGGTGGCGGACCACCGCAAGCACCACAAGTTCTCGGACGCCGAGGGCGACCCGCATTCGCCGTGGCGGTACGGGGAGACGCTGCCGGCGCTGCTGAAGGGCCTGTGGTGGGCCCACCTCGGCTGGATGTTCGACGAGGAGCAGACTCCGCAGGACAAGTACGCGCCGGATCTGATCAGGGACCGGACGCTGCGGGCGATCTCCCGTCAGTTCGTGCTGTGGGCGGGGGTGTCGCTGGCGCTGCCGGCGCTGATCGGCGGTCTGGTGACGATGTCCTGGTGGGGCGCGTTCACCGGCTTCTTCTGGGGGTCACTCGTTCGGGTGGCGTTGTTGCACCATGTGACGTGGTCGATCAACTCGATCTGCCATGCGGTGGGCAAGCGTCCGTTCAGGTCGCGGGACCGTTCGGGCAACGTGTGGTGGCTGGCGGTGCTGTCCTGCGGAGAGTCCTGGCACAACCTGCACCACGCCGATCCCACGTCCGCGCGGCACGGTGTGGAGCGGGGGCAGGTCGATTCGAGCGCCCGGCTGATCCGCTGGTTCGAGGTGCTGGGCTGGGCGCACGACGTGCGCTGGCCGTCACGCTCGCGTATCGATTCGCGCCGTGAGGGCGGGGAAGGCCGCTCCCGGGGCGGGCGGGAGACGGCCGAGGCGGCATGATGGTCGCCGTGGCGACCGACTCCAGCAGCACCTCGAGCAACGACAAGCCGCGGCGCGTGCGCCGCACCCGGATGACCGGCGCGGAGCGCCGTCAGCAGCTGTTGGAGATCGGTCGCACCCTGTTCGCCGAGAAGGGCTTCGAGGGCACGTCGGTGGAGGAGATCGCGGCGAAGGCCGGGGTCTCCAAGCCGGTGGTGTACGAGCACTTCGGCGGCAAGGAGGGCCTGTACGCGGTGGTGGTGGACCGCGAGATGCGACGCCTGCTGGACATGGTGACGAGTTCGCTGACCGCGGGCCATCCGCGGGAGCTGTGCGAGCAGGCGGCGTTCGCGCTGCTGGACTACATCGAGGAGTACACGGACGGGTTCCGCATCCTGGTCCGCGACTCCCCGATCCCCCAGTCGACGGGGACCTTCGCCTCGCTGATCTCGGACATCGCCACCCAGGTGGAGGACATCCTGGGCCGCGAGTTCAAGAGCCGCGGGTTCGATCCCAAGCTGGCTCCGCTGTACGCGCAGGCGCTGGTGGGGATGGTGGCGCTGACCGGCCAGTGGTGGCTGGACGTCCGCAAGCCGAAGAAGGCGGAGGTGGCCGCGCACCTGGTCAACCTGGCCTGGCACGGCCTGGACGGCCTGGAGCAGAAGCCGCGGCTGATCGGCCACCGGAAGAGCTGAGACGACGGACCGGCGAAAGACCGGGGAAGCGCCCGGGGAGGGGCACCGCCCTAAGGCGGCCGGTGAGGGCGGCTTCGGGGCCTCCTGCGTGCCGGGGACGTCGAGGTGGTAAGCGCGCGGCCGTTCCTCGCTGCCGGGCGGCGCGGCGCGCTGGGCGTGGTCGAGTCCGGTGATCACCGGTTCTCCTCCCGCTGGGTGCGGGCCACCGCGAAGACGCGGCGGAACGGGAACGGGGTGCCGTGCGGGCCCGCGGGGTAGGCGGTGCGCAGGGCGGCGCGGTACGCGTCGACGAAGGCGTCGCGCGCCCCGGGGTCGTCGGCGAGGGCGGTGAGGACGGGCCGCAGGCCGGTGCCCTTGACCCAGTCCAGGACGGGGTCCTCGCCCCGCAGGAGGTGGACGTAGGTCGTCTCCCACACGTCGGCGGTGCAGCCGAGGCCGGTCAGCCGCTCCAGGTACGCCTCCGGGCGGAGCACGGCGCCGGTGTGCCGCAGGACCCCGTCGAGGCGGCCGGCCCAGCGCGGGGAGCGGGCGAGTTCCCGCAGGAGGGTGTGGCTGGGGGCGTCGAAGTTGCCGGGCACCTGGAAGGCGAGGGTGCCGCCGGGGACGAGTCCGGCGGTCCAGTCGGCGAACCGGTCCGCGTGCCCGGGGACCCACTGCAGGGCGGCGTTGCTGACGATCAGGTCGTACGGCCGGCCGGGCCCGGGCGTCCAGGTGCGGAGGTCGGCGTGGGCGAAGTCGGTCCGGCCGCCGCCGGGGGCGGGGCCCCGGTGGTCGGCGCGGGCCCGGCCGAGCATCTCGGGCGAGTTGTCGTAGCCGGTGACGCGGGCGCCGGGCCATCGTCCGGCGAGCAGCGCGGTGACGTTGCCCGCGCCGCAGCCGAGGTCGGCGATGCGGGGCGGGTCGCCGGGGAGTCCGGGGATCCGGGCGAGGAGGTCGAGGAAGGGCCGGGTGCGGTGTCCGGCGTGACGCAGGTACTGGTCGGGGTCCCAGCGGGGAGCGTTGACCGCGGGCATGGAGCCTCCTGGAGTCGGCCTACGGGTGTCCAGCGTCCCGCCCTCGATAACTTGAAGTCAAGAAACTCGACGTCGAGATATCTGGTTCCTGTGGATCCGCGCCCTCCCGGGCCGCCCGCGGCGGGTGCGGCGACGCGGAGCGGTCCGTGGGTTCCTCCCGGGAGTACCGCTGGAGGATCCGCGCGGCGAGCCGCCGGATGTGTTCCCTGGCCTCGGCGGGACCGGTCACGGTGACGCTGTCGCCGAACTGCAGGAACAGCCGGACGTCCTCCACGCTCCGGCCGTTCAGCGTGACGCTCGCCCGCCGGATTCCCACGGCCTCCCCCACGGCCAGCCGGCGCCCGAGGACACGCCTGGCCCGTCCGACCTGGTCCAGGTCGAGTTCGGCGTGGATCCGGAAGGAATCCGGGTTCTCCCAGCGCGCCGTCAGTTCCGCCGCGACACCGCTCAGGGTCGCGCCCGGGCGCAGCCGGCGAGCCGCCCTCATCGGTTCCCAGTCGACGAGCCGTTCCAGCGCGTGAAGGCGCGGGCGGCCGGCGGAGTCGGCGACGAGGTACCACCTGCCGGCCTTGGCGAGCAGCCCGTAGGGGTCGACCACCCGCCAGCTGGGCTCGCTCTCCTCGGATCCGCGGTAGCGCAGGCGCAACCGCACACCACGCCGCAGGTCGCCCACCAGCGCCGCCGGAGGCAGCCCTTCGGCGTCCCGGACGTACCAGGGCCTGTTGTCGGTGGCCACGACCGTGCTCAGCGGCAGCGCGCCGCCGGCCGACGGACGCGGCGCCGGCCGCACCTTCCGGTGCGCGCGCCGGGTGTCGGCCGAGGCTCCCAGCTGCTCGCGCTGCGTGTCGTCGAGGCCGTAGAGCGCGAGGTGGTCCCGTTCGTCCGGGGTGAGCCGTGAGGTGTCGAGCAGCCCACCGGGCAGGAGCGTCACCCCGCCCAGGCGGCCGCGCCGCACCAGCAGGGGGAAGCCCGCCTCCTGCAGCCACCGCACGTCCCTGAGGACGGTACGCACCGACACGCCGGTCCGAGCCGCCAGCTCGGCGGTCGTCGTGGTCTGCCGGGACTGCAGCGCCAGCAGCAACAAGAAGAAACGATCCGGAGTCACGGCACCGAGAATCCCAGAAATCACGACGGGATCCGTCAGGTACGGCACGCATGCTCCAGTCGTCCACCGGGACCGACCCCAGGAGCACGCCATGCCGCCCTCGATCGTCTTCATCGTCTACGTCAACGACACCTCCCAAGCCACCCGCTTCTACTCGGACCTCCTCGAGACCGAGCCCGGTTTCCGGGTTCCCGGGTACGTCACCTTCGCTCTCGGCGACGGCGCGGACCTCGCGCTGTGGAGCGGGCGGTTCGACGGCCTGGACCCGGCGGTGCCGCGCACCGGCGAGGTCTGCCTCGCGCTGCCCGGCGGGCCCGACGCGATCGACCGCCGGTTCTCCCGGTGGGCGCAGAAGGGGGTTCGGGTGGTCAGCGAACCTCACGACGAGGTGTTCGGGCGCACCTTCGTCGTCGCGGATCCGGACGGCAACCTGATCCGGGTCGCCCCCGTCGACTGACGGCGGTCCCGCGGGGGAACAGGGGTGCGGGCCGGCGGCCGTCCGGCGGTCCGCACGCCTCTCCGGGGCCAAGAAACTTGACATCAAGAGACTTCACGTCGACACAACCACTACACTGATCGTCATGGAGGACGAGGTCGATCGGCTGGTCGCAGCGTGGCGCCGGGAGCGCCCGGACCTCGACGTGGAACCGCTCGAAGTGCTCAGCCGGGTGAGCAGGCTCGCCCGGCACCTGGACCGGGCCCGCAGGCTGGCCTTCGCCGAGCACGGGCTGGAGCCCTGGGAGTTCGACGTCCTGACCGCGCTGCGCCGCGCGGGCGCCCCCTACCAGCTCTCGCCGGGGCAGCTCCTGACGCAGACGCTGGTCACCTCGGGCACGATGACCAACCGCATCGACCGCCTGACCAAGAAGGGTCTGGTGGAGCGTCTGCCCGACCCCAGTGACCGGCGCGGGGTGCTGGTGCGCCTCACGGACGAGGGCCGGGACCGCGGGGACAAGGCGCTGGCCGGGCTGCTGGCGCAGGAGCGGGCGATCCTCGCCGAGCTCTCCCACGCGCAGCGCGTCGAACTGGCGGCCCTGCTACGCGGGCTGACTGCCCCGTTCGACAACATCCCCGGCTAGGTCGACCGGCCCGACGCCCGCCCTGCGGGCCAGGGCCACGGCGGCGAGGGTGGAGTGCACGCCCAGTTTGCCGAGCACGTTCTGCATGTGCGTGCGGACGGTGTGCGGGGACAGGTACAGGCGCTCGGCGACGGCCTTGCGCCCCAGGCCCGCGACCATGCACCGCAGCACCTCCCGCTCGCGCGGGGTCAGGGACTCCACGAGCCGTTCGCTCTCGGTGCGGTGCCTGCGGGCGGCGGTGAGTTCGCGCAGCACCCCGGTGAGCAGGGCGGGCGGCAGGTGCGTCTCGTCGCGCAGCACGCCCCGGACGACGGTGAGCAGCCGGCTCAGCGAGCAGTCCTTGGCGACCCAGCCGCCCGCTCCGGCCTGGAGGGCGAGTGCGGCACGGTGCGGGTCGTCCTTCTCGGCGAGCACGACGATCCGCACCCGCGGGTGGACCGAGCGCACCCCGGCGACCAGGGACATCCCGTCGACGACGCCGTCCCCGTCGCCCGCGCGCGCCGGTACGGCGGACGGGCCGGACGGTGCGGCGCCGCCCAGGTCGGCGTCGACGAGGAGGACGTCGAACCGCCGTCCCTCGGCGGCTCCCCGCTCCAGGCACCGCAGGGCGGCCGGGCCGCTGCCCGCCGCGGACACCTCGACGTCCGGCTCGGCGGCCAGGGCCGCGGCGAGCGACTCGGCGAAGATGCGGTGGTCGTCGACGACCAGCACGCGGATACGTTGCACGGAACCCCCTCCCCCATGCTCTCCGCAGAGCAGGGGACTACCCCGTCACCGGAAGACGCCACCGGACGGACGCCGGCGCGGGTGCGGCACCGGAGCCCGGTTCCGGACCGACGGGACCCGCCCGGAACCACCGGAACCACCGCTCCCGGGGCGGGCCGCCGGAAGCCGTCCGGCCGCCGCCGTACGTCACCGCCGCCCCGCCCCGGATCGCGTACCCGAGTGTCTCGCCCCCTGAACGGCGCCGGCCCCCACCGGCGCTGTTCCTCAGAGTACGGACAAGGGCCCGGAGGGGAAGGCTCTTTGCAGAACTGGCGCTCCTGCGCGTTTATGGTGAGCCGCATGTTTCGTCTTGAGACAGAAGTCGACAAGGACCGACGTGATCTGCTCCGCAGGAGGCTGAGGGACACGAACACGGCGGCGTCCCCGGTGCTGCGCGCCCTGCGCGGGACCCCTCACGAACGCGAGTCCCCTTTGCACGTGTGGGCATCGGGCCCGGCCGGCGATCTGGCGGGCGGCCTGGTCGGCCACACCTGGACGACCTGGCTGCACGTGACGTACCTGTGGGTCGACGAGCGCCACCGCGGGGCGGGCCTGGGCACCCGTCTGCTGGCGGAGGCGGAACGCCTGGCCGCCGGACGCGGCTGCACGGCCGCCCGGGTGGAGACCTGGGACTTCCAGGCCCCGGGGTTCTACCGGCGGCACGGCTACGAGGTGGTCTGCGTCATCCCGGACTACCCGCCGGGCATCACGGAGTACACGCTGACGAAACGCCTGGGGCCGGAGGCCGGGACGCGTCGAGCGCACCCGGGGTGACACCGCCGGCACCCTGCCGGTGCCGGCGGTCCGCTTCAGCGCACCCGCCGTGCCCCCGCCGACGGGACCGCCTCGAAGACGCGGGGGGCCTTGAAGCCGGCCGTGGCGAAGGCGTCCTCCACCGCCTTGGTGACGGCGTCCACGTCGGTCTCCTCGGCCAGGACGATGGCCGAGCCGCCGAAGCCGCCGCCGGTCATGCGGGCGCCGAGGGCGCCGGCGGCGACGGCGGTGTCGACGACCAGGTCGAGTTCGGGGCAGGAGACGCGGAAGTCGTCGCGCAGGGAGGCGTGGCCGGCGGTGAGGACGGGGCCGATGGCGCGGGTGTCGCCCGCTTCGAGGAGGGCCACGACCCGGTCCACCCGGGCATCCTCCGTCACCACGTGCCGCACCAGGCGGCGGACCTCCTCCTCGTCGCCCAGCCGCTCCAGCGCCGCGTCGAGCTCGGCGTACGGGACGTCCCGCAGGGCGTCGACGCCGAGGAGGGCGGCGCCCTTCTCGCAGCCGGCGCGGCGCTTGCCGTACTCGCCCTCGCTGTGGCTGTGCTTGACCCGGGTGTCGACGACCAGCAGGCGCATGCCCTCGGCGGCCAGGTCGAAGGGGATCTGCCGCTGGGAGAGGTCGCGGGTGTCGAGGAAGAGGGCGTGGCCGCTCTCGCAGCAGGCGGACGCCGTCTGGTCCATGATGCCGACGGGGGCGCCGACGTAGACGTTCTCCGCGCGCTGGCACAGGCGGGCCAGCTGCCAGCCGCGCAGACCCAGTTCGTACAGGTCGTTGAGGGCGAGGGCGACGACGACCTCCAGGGCCGCCGAGGAGGACAGGCCGGCGCCGGCCGGGACCGCCGAGGCCAGGTGGACGTCGGCGCCGCCCACGGCGTGGCCGGCCTCGCGCAGGGCCCAGACGACGCCCGCCGGATAGGCGGTCCAGTCCTTGTCCGTGCCCGGGACCAGGGCGTCGACCGCGATCTCCGCGACGGGTGCGGCCACGTCGGCGGAGTGCAGGCGCAGGACGCCGTCGTCGCGCCGGGAGACCGCCGCGACCGCGGTGTGCGGCAGGGCGAACGGCATGACGAAGCCGTCGTTGTAGTCGGTGTGCTCACCGATGAGGTTGACCCGGCCCGGTGCGGCCCAGACGCCCTGCGGTCCGGCTCCGTACAGCTCCCGGAAACGCTCGCCGACCGCTTCCGCGGCCGCCTCGCCGACGGTGGACTCGCTCATGCCCTGCCCCTGACTCTTCGTCATCCTGAATGTCCTGCTGCTGCTCGTCCTGCTGCCGCACGGTCCGCCGCCGCACGGTCCGCCGCCACTCGTTCCGCCGTTACGTGTCCTGCCGCCGGGCGAACTCCCACGCGTCCGCGACGATCCCGGCGAGGTCCGGGCGGGACGGCTTCCAGCCCAGTTTCTCGCGGGCCGCGGCGGCCGACGCCACCAGGACCGCCGGATCGCCGTCCCGGCGGGGGGCCACGACCTCGGGGATCGGGTGGCCGGTGACCCGGCGGACCGTCTCGACGACCTCGCGGACCGAGAAGCCGTTGCCGTTGCCGAGGTTGCAGATGAGGTGTTCGCCCCCGGTCGCCGCGGCCAGGGCCAGCAGGTGGGCCTCGGCCAGGTCGGCGACGTGGATGTAGTCGCGGACGCAGGTGCCGTCCGGCGTCGGGTAGTCGTCGCCGTAGACGCTGATCGCGTCGCGGCGGCCTTGGGCGACCTGGAGGACGAGCGGGATCAGGTGGGACTCGGGGTCGTGCCGCTCACCCCACTGGCCGTAGGCGCCGGCCACATTGAAGTAGCGCAGGGAGACCGCGCCCAGGCCGTGGGCCGCCGCCTCACCGGTGATCATGT
>NZ_LIRG01000128.1 GCF_001419695.1 Streptomyces prasinopilosus | reverse complement strand
CGGGCAGCGTGGCCAGGGCGAGCGCGGCGACGGTCACGGCGGCGGACTTGCAGGACAGGTTCACAGGGGATCCCCCAGCTATGTGCGGATTTCCGGCAGCGTGCCCCCGTCCGGGAGGGTCTGCCGGGTGTGAGGTGCCGACGGTAGGGGAGGGGCCGGGGGAGGGTGCGGAGGTTTGGCGGACCCGTGATGCGAACGTGACGTGACCGGACGGTAGCTCTCCGCGGCTCTCCGCCCGCGCCGGTGTGTTCTCCACACTCCGCGCACGAGCGGAGGCCGGGGAGCCGTCACGTGCGGAACGGGCCCTTCACCTCGTACGTGATGCCGCCCGACGAACTGCCGCTCGTGCCGCGCTGGCTGGAGAAGTACAGGCGGGTGCCGTCCGGGGAGAAGGCCGGGCCGGTGATCTCCGAGCCGGACTGGCCCTCCACCCGGAGGAAGGGGGCCACGACGTCGTCGGGGGTGATGACGCAGATCTCCAGGTTGCCGCCGTCCTCGGCCACGAACAGGTCGCCCGAGGAGGAGCCGGTGACGTTGTCGACGCCGGTCAGGGGAGCCGTACCACCCGTCACCAGGGAGTCGTCGTAGGCGAGTTCGATGGTCCGGGCGGCGGCGTCGTACTGCCAGACGCGGTTGTCGCCCTTGGTGGTGAACCAGCAGGTGTCGTTCGCGTAGTGGCAGCCCTCGCCGCCGTTGAAGCGCTTGGCGCCGGAGACCTGGTTGCGGGTCGCGGTGGCCCCCGACGGGTCCGGGACCCGCGCCCAGCTCACCGGGCCGCTCGTGCCGCCGCCCGCCACCAGGACCTCCAGCGTGCCGGAGGACAGGTCGCCCCAGGTCGTCGGCCGGAAGCGGTAGAAGCAGCCGTCCGAGACGTCCTCGGTCAGGTAGACGACCTCGCGGACCGGGTCGGCGGCGGCCGCCTCGTGCTTGAAGCGGCCCATCGCGTCCCGGCGGACCGCCGCCTTCACCCCCCACGGGTCGGTCTCGTAGACGTAGCCGCGGTCCACCTCCTCGCAGGACAGCCAGGTGTTCCACGGGGTCTTCCCGCCCGCGCAGTTCTGCCGGGTGCCGGACAGGACGCGGTACGCGCCCGTGATGGCACCGGTCGCCGAGAAGCGGACCGCGCTCGCGCCGCCGGAGGGATCGACCTCGGAGTTGGAGACGTAGATCCAGCCGCTGCCGTCCGCGTAGCAGGCGCCGCCGTCGGGGGCGTGGTGCCAGGTGTACGAGGTGCCCGGGACCTGCCGGCCGGAACGGGCGATCACCCTGCTGGTGAACCCGGCCGGCAACCTGATCCCGTGGGCGTCCGCCGCGCCGAGCGCCCCGTACGGGCCCGCACCGGGCCGGGCGGGCGCCGCGTACGCGGCGCTGTGCCAGAGCGCGCCGCCGAGGACCGCGCCGGCGCCGCCCATGGCGCTCGCGCGAAGGAAGGTACGACGTTCCACTGCCGCTCCCAGGGGTGCCGTGAACCGTCCCGTCACCGGGGCCGGTGACGGGTGCGTGCGGTCACGGAACCTAGGGGATCAGCATGGACACATCATGGACGGGGGCGTACCGGACGGTGACCGTCCCGGGCCGGGCACCCCGGCGGAGGCCGCCTACAGCGGTACCCCCACCGCCGTGAACGCCGTCTCCGGCGTCTGCGGGCTGGTGTAGCGGGCGTTGACCAGGTACAGGCGGTCGCGGTACCGGGCCGCGGTGGCGGGGACGTCGAAGCGCGGATCGGTGATCGAACGGCGCAGGGTCGCGGTCGTCGCACCGGCGTCGAGGTGGAACACGGTGACCACGTTCCGCCGGTTCTGGACCACGTACAGCGTGCGGCCGACGCGCACCAGGCCGTCCCCGTTGACCACGTCGGCCGCGCCGGACAGGGCGACGCGGGTGGCGCGTCCGGTGCGCAGGTCGACCCGGTACAGCTCGCCCGGAGTGCTCTTGACCACGATGACGTCGCGGCCGTCGGGCGTGCTCACGATGCCGTTGGCGTTGATGACGCCGGGCAGTTGCTCCCAGTCGCCGCTCAGCCGCAGCGCCCGGACGGCGCCGCGTCGTCCGCGCGGGACGCCGTACAGCACCGCGTCGTACGAATCGGTGAACCAGGCGCGGTCGTCGAGCAGGGCCACGTCGTTGACGAAGTGCCCCGTGTCCGCCGTGAGGCGGTGCGTGGCGCGCAGGGCCCCGGTGCGGGCGTCGACCAGGCGCGCGGTGCCGCCGCCACCGCCCGCGACGTACAGCAGGCCGTCGCGGTCGTCCAGCTTCAGGCCGATGGACGCGAGGCCCGGGGCACCCTCGTGGAACACCCGGCCCTGCCCGGTGCGCAGGTCGGCGCGGTAGATCGCGCCGTTCGCGCGCGAGCCCAGGTACGCGTACGGCCGGGCGCCGATGGTGATGCCCTCGGGCAGCCAGCCGTCGGGCAGCGGGAACTCGGCCGGCCAGCCGGCGCGGTGGCCGCCCGCCCGCGCGGTGCCGGTGCCGGCGGCCCCGGCGAGGGCGGCGAACGCGGTGACCGCCGCACCCCCGAGGACGGCGCGGCGGGACGGCCGGGGACGCGCGGGGAGTTCGGAGTGCTCGGAGTGCTCGGAGTGCTCGGGGTGCTTCCGGGTCATGGTTCGTGCCTCCGTGGCGGGTGGGGAGTGCGCGAGACGAGCGGGCGGAGTTCCCAGTGTCGGGGAAACCCCGGGAACCCGCCCGCCGAACGGAAACACACGCATCCGGCGGGGACGCGACAGGAGTTCAGCCGTTCGGGTGGCCGGCCGTCCGGCCGTCGCGTCGTCCTGCCGTCGTGCCCCGCGTGCTCACGCCGCCTCGACCTGGTACGTCCTCAGGCGGACCGCGTCGTCGTCCAGGCACCGGCCCGTCTCCAGGTCGAAGCGCTGCTTGAGCAGCGGGGAGGCGACGAACGGGCGGCCCGCGCGGGTGCCGGTCAGGCCGCGGGAGAGGACCGCCGCGCCGGTGAAGGGATCGCGGTTGTCGACCGCGTACAGCCCGCCGGTGCGGTCGGTGAAGACGGCGGCCTGGCGGCCGTCGGGCAGCAGGGCCGCCACGCCGCGGCCGGGGAGCAGGGCGCTCAGGTCGCAGACGGCGAACCAGGTGCCGTCGGCCAGCCGGATGCGGACCTTCAGGCCGGTGTCGGTGGTCTCGAGTGCCAGGGTCATCGCCGGGCGTTCCTTTCCAGGGCGGCTTCCTCGGGCTGCGCGGGTCGCATGCCGATGCTCAGCAGGGGCAGGTCGGGCTTCATCTGGTCGCGTTCGGGCACGAAGCCGACGACCGGGTCGGGGGTGCCGGGCGCGTTCACGAAGGACACGAACCGGGCCAGCTTCTCGGGGTCGTCCAGGGTCTCGGCCCACTCGTCGCGGTAGTGGGACACATGGGCCCGCATCTGCGCCTCCAGCTCGTCGCAGATGCCGAGCGAGTCGTGCACGACGACGTCCCGTACGTGGTCCAGGCCGCCGGGGATCCGCTCCAGCCAGGTGGAGGTGCGCTCCAGCCGGTCGGCGGTGCGGATGTAGAACATCAGGAACCGGTCGACGAGACGGACCAGTTCGGCGTCCGAGAGGTCCTGCGCGAGCAGGTCGGCGTGGCGCGGGGTGGCGCCCCCGTTGCCGCCGACGTAGAGGTTCCAGCCGTGGGAGGTGGCGATCACGCCGAAATCCTTCGACCGGGCCTCGGCGCACTCGCGGGCGCAGCCGGAGACCGCCGACTTCAGCTTGTGCGGGGAACGCAGGCCCCGGTAGCGCAGCTCCAGGTCGATCGCCATGCGCACCGAGTCCTGGACGCCGTAACGGCACCAGGTCCGCCCCACGCAGGACTTCACCGTGCGCAGCGACTTGCCGTACGCGTGCCCGGACTCGAAGCCGGCGTCGACCAGACGCGCCCAGATCACCGGGAGCTGTTCGACCCGAGCGCCGAACATGTCGATGCGCTGACCGCCGGTGATCTTCGTGTAGAGGCCGAAGTCGCGGGCGATCTCACCGAGGACGATCAGTTTCTCCGGGGCGATCTCACCGCCGGGGACGCGGGGGACGACCGAGTACGAACCGTTCCTCTGGAGGTTGGCGAGGAAGTGGTCGTTGGTGTCCTGGAGGGCGGCCTGCTCCCCGTCCAGGACGTGGCCGCTCGCGCCGATCACCGGGGCGAGGGAGGCGATGATCGAGCCGACCGTCGGCTTGCAGACCTCGCAGCCGTCGCCGCCCCGGGCGTCCTCGCGGCCGTGCCGGTCCAGCAGGTCCCGGTGGGAGGTGACGCGCAGGGCGCGGACGATCTCGTACAGCTCCCCGCGGCTCTGCGCGAAGCAGCCGCACAGGCCCCTGTCGACCTCGACGCCGCTCGCCTCCAGCTCCGCGGTGACCAGCCGGTCGAGCACCTTCACGCAACTTCCGCAGCCCGTACCGGCCTTGGTGCACTTCTTCACCTCGGGCACGGTGGTGCAGCCGTGCTCGGCGACCGCGCCGCGGACGGCGCCCTTGGTGACGTTGTGGCAGGAGCAGACGACGGCCCCGTCCGGCAGCGCGGACGGGCCCAGCTGCGCCGGGGCCCCGGCCCCGGCGGGCAGGACGAGGGACTCCGGCGGCACCGGCGGGACCGAGCCGGTGAAGGCCCGCAGGGTGCCGTACGCCTCCGCGTCGCCGACCAGGATGCCGCCGAGCAGGATGCCGTCGCCGCCGACGACCAGCTTCTTGTAGAGGCCGGCGCGGGAGTCGGAGTAGACGACGTCCAGGCAGCCGTCGGTGGTGCCGTGCGCGTCGCCGAAGGACGCCACGTCGACACCGAGCAGCTTCAGTTTGGTGGACAGGTCGGCGCCGGTGAACGCCGGCAGGCCCGCCCCGCCGGCCCCCTCCGCCGCGTCGGCGGCGATCACCGCGGCGGCGGTCTGCGCCTGCTCGTAGCCGGGGGCGACCAGGCCGTACACCCGGCCGTCGGCGGCCAGCGCGCACTCGCCGATCGCGAAGACGCGCGGGTCGGCGACCGTGCGGCACTGCTCGTCCACGGCGATGCCGCCGCGCTCGCCGACGGTCAGACCGCAGTCCCGGGCCAGCTGGTCGCGGGGACGGACGCCGGCGCTGAACACCACCAGGTCCGTGGCGAGTTCGGAACCGTCGGACAGCCTCATGCCGGTAACCGAACCGTCCGCGCCGGTCACGATCTCCTGCGTGCCCACACCCGTGTGGACGGTCAGGCCCCTGTCCTCGATGGTGCGCAGCAGCGCCGCGCCGCCGCCCTCGTCGACCTGCACGGGCATCAGGCGGGGCGCGAACTCCACGATGTGCGAGGTGAGTCCGAGCCCGTCGAGCGCGCCCGCCGCCTCCAGGCCGAGGAGCCCGCCGCCGACCACCGCGCCGGTCGTCGCCTTCTTCGCGTACTCCTCGATGGCGAGCAGGTCCTCGACGGTGCGGTAGACGAAGCAGCCCTCGGCGTCCCTGCCGGGGACCGGCGGGACGAAGGGGGAGGATCCGGTCGCCAGGACCAGGACGTCGTAGCCGACGACCAGCCCGGAGCGGGCGGTCACCGCGCGGGCCTCGCGGTCGACGCTCTCGGCCGGGTCGCCGACGCGCAGCTCGATGCCGTGCTCCTCGATGAACCGCGGGTCCGTCACGGACAGGTCCTCGGGGGACCTCCCCGAGAAGTACGAGGTGAGCTGCACGCGGTCGTACGCCGGGCGCGGCTCCTCGCACAGCACCACCACGCGGTGCGTGGCGGTCAGGCCGCGCTCGGCGAGCGCCTCGAGGAAGTGCTGGCCGACCATGCCGTGGCCGACGAGCACGATCGTGGGAGTGGCCTGCGGTGCGGTGGACATCAGGAGCCTCCGTCGTGGGTGAGCAGGTGGAGCGGGGGGCCGCCGTCGGAGGGGAGCGGCTCTGCTCCCTCCCAGGCGCGCGCGAGCGCGCCGACGGTGCCGAGTTCGCCGACCAGGACCCCGCCGACCAGCCGGTCGCCGCGGACGACGACCTTGCGGTAGGTGCCCCGGGTGGCGTCGGCGAGCTGCACGACGTCGTCACCGGGGCGGGGGTCGGTCTCACCGAACGCGGCGAGGTCGAAGGGGGCGGGACCGAAGGGGCCGCCGGGCCCGGCGAGGGTGAGCCGGGTCAGGGACCGGGTGCCGGTGTAGCGGGCGCCCGCCTCCCCCGCCAGCAGCCCGGCCAGGGCGTCGGCCTGTTCGAGGGCGGGCGCGGCCAGCCCGTAGACCCGCCCCGCGTGCTGGGCGCAGTCGCCGATCGCGTGGACGTACGGGTCCGAGGTGCGCAGCCCGTCGTCGACGACCACGCCCTCGCGGACCTCCAGGCCGGCCGCCCGGGCGAGGCCGGCGCGCGGGCGGACCCCGCACGCGAGGACGACCAGGCCGGCGCCGAGGGCGTACCCGTCGGCCAGCTCCACCGACCGCACCGCGCCGCCGGCCGAGCGCACGTCCCGCACCCGGCACTCGGTGTGCACCTCGACGCCCAGCCCCTCCAGGTGCCGCCGGACGAGCCGGGAGGCGGCCGGGTCGAGCTGGCGTTCCATGAGCCGCTCGGACTGCTGGGCGAGGACGACCTGCGCGCCGCGCACGGCCAGCGCCCGCGCCGCGGAGACCCCGAGCAGCCCGCCGCCGATCACGACCGCCCGGACGCCCGGCCGGACCGCCCCGGACAGTCCCAGGCAGTCGTCCATGGTCCGGAAGGCGTGCACGCCCCCGGGCAGCGCGCGGTCCGGGGTGAACAGGCCGCGCAGGGGCGGCAGCACGGCGTGGGAACCGGTGGCCAGGACCAGCCTGTCGTAGGCGATCACGGAACCGTCGGCGCACCGGACGGTCCGCCCGGCCCGGTCGATGCCGGTGACCCGGGCGCGGATCAGCCCGGCGGGCTCCGGCAGCGCGATCACCTCGGGCCCGTACCGCCCGGCCAGCACCTCGGCGAGCAGCACCCGGTTGTACGGGCGGTGCCCCTCGTCACCGACCAGCAGCGCGGGCGTGCCGAGCTCACCGAGCCGCCGGGCGAGCGTCACGCCCGCGAGGCCGGCGCCGA
>NZ_LIRG01000127.1 GCF_001419695.1 Streptomyces prasinopilosus | reverse complement strand
CCGAGCCGGGTGCGGGTGACGGGGTCGATCGCCACCAGCTCCAGGTACGGCGACTCGCCGTCCCAGCCGGGCCACAGGGTCAGAACCTCGTCGGCCTTCGCCTGCAGCGGTTCCAACCGCTCCCGCTCCCCGCTCACGACTCGGACTCCGGGACGACCACGAACCGGTCGCCGTCGAGATCCATCCGCACAGTGGCGGGAGTACCGGCCGCGGTCAGCTCGGCGGCCTTCTCCTCCGCCGGCCGACTGCCACGCGGGTGACCGGCCGGGAAGTCGGCGAGAACCAGGCGGGCGCTCACGACGTGCCCTCGATCAAGTCGAGCCGGCCCGCGGCGACGAGCTGGGCACGCGCGGCGGCCATGACGTCCTCGGCAGCGGCCAAGGAGTCCGCGTCGAGGTCCGTCATCTTGTCGGCCTCGGCGAGCGCGGCCAGCTGCACCGCGTGCACCGCCGCCGTCTCGTACTGGGCGACAGCCCGAACCAGCGGAAGCTCAGCCACCAGACGGGACAGCATCTCGGCAGCGACAGGAGGAAGCGGGGCAGTGCCCGCATGGTCGGTGCGCTCGGGCGCACCGGTAAGCTCTTGTGTAGCCATCAGGGGACCCTTCAGAGATTCCTGGTGGTGAGGCCTTGTCCCGGTGTGTGGAAGCCCGGGACGAGGCCACTTTTGTTTTGGGCGCACGGAAGGCGGTGGAAGACGCCTTCCTGGTGGCACTCCACCAACATAGCGTCGACTCTGGACGGTGGCAATCCACCATGCGAAGATTCCGACATGCCCCATGGAGTCCACACCAAAACGGCCCGCACGTACCGGCCAGACCCCGAGCTGTACGCGCGCGCCCAAGTCGGCGTCGCTTCACTGGGGTCCGACATGAACGCACACATCTGCGCATTCCTCGAGTGGCTCGTACACGACACCGACGAGCTGCCGCCACGACCCGATCCGGATGTCGTCGCGCCACCCGCCGACCGCCAAGCCGCAAACGAATAGCAGTTCCTCATGCCGCTCAGCCAACGCTGTTCGCGCGTGCGGCAGAAGGACGCTCCCCTGACGCGACAGCGTCGCCAGAGCCCTGATCAGACACCACGGCGACACCAGCCCGCCGCCACCCCGCCAGACCCGAGCGCCACGAGCACGGGAGCCTCACGATGGACGTCGTCAGCACCTGGACCGGCCGCTCCGCATGCCTCCTCCAGCAGGCCATGCGGATGACGAACGAGGCGTTCGCCGAACACCTCGGCATCAGCGAGCGGACGATCAGCCGGTGGCATGCGCAGCCGGCGATGACCCATCGGAGCGAGGTTCAGCAGATCCTCGACACGGCACACGAACAGGCGGGTGAAGCGGTGCAGCGACGGTTCGCGCTCCTGCTGCGCCCGCCCGCGCCCCGCCTGGAGGCGCAGGCTTTGCGGGTGGCGATCGCCGTGGTGCTGCGCGGCGAGGATGTGCTGCTGGTGTGCCGGCGCGGGGACGGCGAGCTGCGCTGGCAGTTCCCCGCGGGCATGGTCAAGCCGGGCGGCGACCCGGCGACGGTGGCCGTTCAGGAGACCCACGGCGAGACCGGCGTCCACTGCACGGTGCGCGAGCAGCTCGGGGAGCGCGTCCACCCGGTGACCGGCGTGGTGGCCTCCTACTACCTCGCCGACCACCTGGCCGGGGATGCCACGAACCGGGACCCGCTCGAGAACGTCGACGTCGCCTGGGTGCCGCGCACCGCCCTGACCCGCTTCATCCCGACCGACCAGCTCTTCCCGCCGATCCTGACCGCCTTGGAGGCGACCGTATGACCGAGACGACCACCGACCTGCCCGCCCTCTCGATGGCGGTCGTCGTCTCCGACGGCAGGCTGCTGATGATCCGCAGGAGCGAGCGTGAGGGCGACCTGCTGTGGGCGCTGCCGGGCGGCGCGATCGAGGCCGGGGAGACGCCGGAGGAGGCGGCAGTGCGGGAGACCGTCGAGGAGACCGGGCTGGTAGTGGCCGCGGTCAAGCCGCTCGGAGAGCGCGTCCACCCGAAGACGGGCCGGCTCATGTCGTACATCGCCTGCGAGGTGCTGCAAGGCGAGGCGCATGTCGCGGACGAGGACGAACTCGATGCGGTCGCCTGGGTCGCCCACTCGGAGATCACGGACTACGTGCCGTACCCGCTGTACGAGAAGGTGCAGGAGTACCTCGACGACGTCCTGCCGCACTGATCCGGCCCAAGATTGTGGCGTCGGTCACGCCGCGAACTGTTCCGTCCCGTGCGCACCTGCTCCAACCTGGGGGAATGCGAGCGAGACCACGAACGAATTGCAGCCCCCACCCGCGCACTGCCGCCTGATTGTGGCAGCGTCCGTAACGCGAACGGCCGGGCGGTCATCACCCGCCCGGCCGGTTCGACCAGCGAGTCATCACCTCGCCGATCAATCAACCCGTCCCTCGCCAGAGAGAAGGTCTCGTCATGCAGCGTAGCGGCACGCCCGTGTTAACGCGCGACGCTTTGTCGACACATCACCTGTTGGATGCGCCACTGGACGAACTCCTCGACGAACTGGGCGTGGAACTCGTCGACAGCACGGTCACGGACCGCGGCTTCTTCGGTGCCTTCGTCGAGCACCGTGACGGCTCGCGGGTCCTGTCGATGCCGCCCGGCCGGCCTGCCTTCGAGCGGGATACCGCGGCGCGGATGCTCCTCGCGGAGGGCCTGGGGCTGGACGCCCCGCCGGTGCCGGCACCGCTCGAGGTGTCGCGCGCCTGACCGTAGTGGAGCCCCCGACCGCACTGCGGTCGGGGGCATCGTGCTGTCTACCGCCGCCATACGTTGACCTTCTCCGTCGACAGCAGCGGCGCCCCCTCCGGGCCCTTCACATAGGAGGGAATCCACTGCTTACTGCCGCGAGTCTCCTCGCTGTACCGGTCGGACTGGTACGTCCGCCAGTGCCCGGACACGACCCACCTGTGCCGATACCGGCGGCCGTCCGTGCCCGCGTCAGGGTCCTGGTCCTGGGGCGTGTACTGGCGGCGCAAGTCGACGACGGTGACCTCGGGTGCGGGCAGGCCGTCCCGGGCGTGGGCGCGGGCGGTCGGCTTGTCGGCACACTCCCGGGTCCGGTCGATGAGCAGTGGCTGTTGCATCAGCAGCCACGCCGACGCCAGCGCGGCCACCACCGGCTGCGGCAGCCCGGGATCGACTTCGACCATCGGCAGCGGATTCGCCGTGACGGGAATCGTGGCCGCGGACACCGGCACGAGCGGCGGGATCTCCTCGGTGACCAGCGTCAGATCGGGCCGCACCGCCGCGGACTCGGCCACCAGCCGGTCGCGGGACATGAGCAGCCACAGCAGCATCTCCCCCTGGTACGGGCCCCACGCGCATGCCTCCACCGGGATCTGCACGCCCTGAGCGTCCATGTGGCCGATGCCGTCCTGCCAGAACAGGAGTCCGCACGGGGCCGGCCGGTCCGGGGTCGCCCACCGGGCGGCGGCCAGCTGCTCCCCGGCGTGCACGGACAGGGCGGCCATGTCCTGCTGCACCCAGAACAGATCGCCGGCTTCCAGAATGGTGGCGAGGGCGTCGAGTCCGAGCGCGCTCTCAGGGCTGGTCTTGGCCCGGAGCGGGGACGCCGAATCCCGAAGGTGCCGCAGCGTCTGCCGCCGCACCTTCGGGAGCTGGGAGGGGCGCAGGCTCACTCGCCGCTCTTCTCGTCGCCCTCGTGGCGCTGGGCGAGCAGGGCGCGCCCCTTGTCGGCGACGACCTTCACCGTGGGCTCCTTGATGTCGACCCTCTTAGCCAGGACGGCCTGGCCGCCACGCCCCCAGGAGTCGATCATCTTGGCGAAGGCGACCTGCCGGCGCTGGGTGGCCTGCTGGTAGCTCTCCTCGGCCTTGCTGAACTCCTCGTGGGCCCACTCCGCGTCGATCAGGCGGGCCGTGTCGTTCTTGGCGGCACCGTCGTAGATCTCCTTGGCGGAGACGCCTTCGACGTCGGTCTCGTCCCAGATGGGGAGCTCTTCGCCGTCTTCGTCGTAGGAGGGCATGGCGCCGGCGGTGGCGCCGCGCACCCACTCCTCGTAGGCGGCGATGGCCTCGTCGAGGTCGTCGGTGTCTTGGAAGTCGCACTCGCTGGGACCACTGTCGAAGATGACCCAGCGGTGTTCGCCGTTGGGGTCGGTGTAGGGCATCACGGCGAGGTGGTAGGACTTCTGGCCGATCTCGTCGAGGCTGAAGGTCTCGCGTACCTCGTCGCGGCGGCCGAGGGCGGCGTCGATGGCGGCCTCAAATTCGTCGGCCTGGTCGGTGTCGATGTCGATGCCCTGGATGCTGGAGCGGATGACGCGAAGCATGGTGATTTCCCCCTTCTGCGGGTGGGCCGTTCCCTCCCGACACCAGAAACTTAGCACCCCCCTAACCGTAAAGCAAGGGGGGTGCTAAGAAACGTCACACCCATTCACCGCCTGCCCGGCTGCTGTCCAGTCGACCGTGAGCCGGGCCCTCCGCGAACGGCCCTGACCGCCCACAACGAACGCCCCCGCATCTCAACCGAGGCGGCGGGGGCGTTCGTTGTGGG
>NZ_LIRG01000126.1:5002-5349 GCF_001419695.1 Streptomyces prasinopilosus | reverse complement strand
GTCCGGGGTGGCGTCGGGGGTGGTGTCCGGCATGGTGCGGCTCCGGGATCGGTCCGGGTCAGAGGCGGCAGGCGTGGATGGCCGTGGTGAGGATGGCGCGGGCGCCGATGTCGTAGAGGTCGTCCATGATCCGCTGGGCCTCCTTGGAGGGGACCATGGCGCGGACGGCGACCCAGCCCTCGTTGTGCAGCGGGGACACGGTCGGGGACTCCAGGCCGGGGGTCAGTGCCACGGCCTTCTCCAGCTGCTCGACCCGGCAGTCGTAGTCCATCATCACGTAGGTGCGGGCGACGAGGACGCCCTGGAGGCGCCGCAGGAACTGGCCCACCTTGGACTCGACGGTGGCG
>NZ_LIRG01000126.1:0-4995 GCF_001419695.1 Streptomyces prasinopilosus | reverse complement strand
CTCGACGGCGCCGTCGAGGTGGACCACGGAGGCGTCGATGCCCTGCTCGGCGAGGTGCCGCGCGACGATGCCCTCGTAGGAGGTGGCGACCGTGCTGCCGTTCAGGTCCGCGACGCTCCTGGCGGCGCTGGGCTTGGCGGCGAAGCGGAAGGTGGAGCGGGCGAAGCCGAGGGGCAGGATCTCCTCGGCGTCGGCGCCGGAGTCGATCAGAAGGTCGCGGCCGGTGATGCCGATGTCGAGACGCCCGGACGAGACGTAGATGGCGATGTCGCGGGGGCGGAGGTAGAAGAACTCGACCTCGTTGACCGGGTCGACGATCCTCAGTTCCTTCGACTCCCGGCGCTGCTGGTAGCCGGCCTCATGCAGCATCTCCGCCGCAGGGCCTGCCAGTGAACCCTTGTTGGGGAGTGCGATGCGCAGCATGAGGCGGCTTCCTTTGCGGTCCGTCGGTGTCAGGGGTGGTGGGGGGTCCGCGCTCACAGGTGGGCGTAGACGTCGTCGAGGGAGATGCCTCGGGCGACCATCATCACCTGGACGTGGTAGAGCAGCTGCGAGATCTCCTCGGCGGCCGCCTCCTTGCCCTCGTGCTCGGCGGCCATCCAGACCTCCGCGGCCTCCTCGACGACCTTCTTGCCGATGGCGTGGACGCCCTTCTCCACCAGTTCGGCGGTGCGGGAGGTGGCGGGGTCGCCGTGCGCGGCCTTGTGCTGGAGCTCGGTGAAGAGCTCCTCGAACGTCTTCTTGGACATGGTGGTCCTTACCCTACGCGGTGTCGGGGGCTGCTCACCGCCAGGGTTCGGATACCGAACGCAGGGTGGCCGCGGTCGCCACCGCGGCGGTGACCGCCTCGTGCCCCTTGTCCTCGGTGGAGCCGGGCAGTCCGGCGCGGTCCAGCGCCTGTTCCTCGGTGTCGCAGGTGAGCAGGCCGAAGCCGACGGGCACGCCGGTGTCGGTGCTGACCTGGGTGAGGCCCTGGGTGACGCCCTGGCACACGTACTCGAAGTGGGGTGTGCCGCCCCGGATGACGACGCCGAGGGCGACGACCGCGTCGTAGCCGCGGCCGGCGAGGACCTTGGCCACGACCGGGAGTTCCCAGCTGCCGGGGACCCGCAGCAGGGTCGGCTCGTCGATGCCGAGGTCGTGCAGGGCGCGCAGGGCGCCGTCGACCAGTCCGTCCATCACCTTCTCGTGCCACTGTGCCGCGACGACGGCGACCCGGAGGTCCCCCACGTCGCGTACGGACAGTTCCGGTGCACCCTTGCCGCTCACGTCTCTCCTCGGTGGTTCTCTCGCCGGCCGCCGCGGTCGGGTTCTCCCGCCGGTCGCCGTGGTGGATGGTGGTGGTTCCGGGCGGGCGCCGTCACTGGTTGCCGCAGGCGGGCACGGTCGGCGTGTCCAGCCAGGGCAGGTCGTGGCCCATCCGGTCGCGCTTGGTGCGCAGGTAACGGATGTTGTGCTCGCCGGCGGTGACGGGCATCGGCTCGCGGCCGGTGACCTCGATGCCGTGCCGGACGAGGGCCCGGGCCTTGTCGGGGTTGTTGGTCAGCAGGCGGACGGTGCGCACCCCGAGGTCGGCGAGTATCCGTGCGCCGGCGGCGTAGTCGCGGGCGTCGGCGGGCAGGCCGAGTTCGAGGTTGGCGTCGAGGGTGTCGCGTCCGCGTTCCTGGAGTTCGTAGGCGCGCAGCTTGGACATCAGGCCGATGCCGCGCCCCTCGTGTCCGCGCAGGTAGACGACGACGCCCCGCCCCTCCTTCTGGATGCGGTCCATGGAGGCGTCCAGCTGGGGGCCGCAGTCGCAGCGCTGGGAGCCGAAGATGTCGCCGGTGAGGCATTCGGAGTGGACGCGTACGAGGACGTCCCGGCCGTCGCCGACGTCTCCGTGGACGAGGGCGACGTGTTCGACGCCGTCGCTGACGGAGCGGTAGCCGTAGGCGGTGAACACGCCGTGGGAGGTGGGCAGCCGGACCTCGGCCTCGCGGCGGACGGTGGGTTCGGAGCTGCGGCGGTAGGCGATCAGGTCCTCGATGGAGATGATCGTCAGGCCGTGCTTGCGGGCGAACGGGATCAGTTCGGGCAGGCGCAGCATCCGCCCGTCCTCGCCGGCGATCTCGACGATGGCGCCGGCCGGGCGCAGTCCGGCGAGGCGGGCGAGGTCGACGGCGGCCTCGGTGTGGCCGTTGCGGACGAGGACGCCGCCGGAGCGGGCCCGCAGCGGGAAGACGTGGCCGGGGCGGACGAGGTCGGCGGGCTCGGCGGTGCCGCTCGCGAGCAGCTGGAGCGTGGTGGCCCGGTCGGCGGCCGAGATGCCGGTGCTCACGCCGTGGGCGGCGGAGGCGTCCACGGAGACGGTGAACGCGGTCTTCATCGACTCGGTGTTGTCCTCGACCATCTGCGGGAGGCGCAGCCGGTCCAGTTCGTCGCTCTCCATGGGGGCGCAGATCAGTCCGCGGCACTCGCTCATCATGAAGGCGACGATCTCGGGGGTCGCCTTCTCGGCGGCGACGACGAGGTCGCCCTCGTTCTCGCGGTCCTCGTCGTCGACGACCACGACGGGGCGTCCGGCCGCGATGTCGGCGACGGCCTGTTCGACCGGGTCGAGCATGGGGTTCTCGAACTCCTCGGTGCGGTGAAGCATCGGTGTCGTGCTCATGCCGGCGCTCCTTCCAGGGCGGGGCGCGCGTCCTCGCGGGAGCGCAGCCACCAGTCACGCAGCCCCCACAGGACCAGCGCGCCGTAGATGACGTAGACGAAGCCGGAGAAGGCGAAGCCGTTGGCGAAGTTCAGCGGCACGCCGACGAGGTCGACCAGCAGCCAGGCGAACCAGAACTCGACCATGCCGCGGGCCTGGGCGTACATGGCGACGATGGTGCCGACGAAGATGTAGGCGTCCGGCCAGGGGTCCCAGGACAGGGACGGGTACAGCGTGAACAGCCCGCCCACCGCGAGGGTGCCGGCCGCCGCGGCGGCCGCCATGAGGGCGCGCTCGCGCCAGGTGGCGAACCGCACCGCGAGGGAGCCGTCCTGCGCCTGCTGCCGGCCGCGGCTCCACTGCCGGAAGCCCCAGGCGGCGACGAGCATGACGACGACCTGCTTGCCCGCGCTGCCGGAGAGGTGGGCGGTGGCGAAGGCCGTGAAGAGGATCAGGCCCGAGACGAACTGGGCGGGCCAGGTCCAGATGGAGCGCCGCCAGCCGAGGGCCAGGGCGGCCAGGCCGATCACGTTGCCGATCATGTCCGACCACTTGATGTGCTGGTCGAAGAGGGTGAACGCCTCGGAGTTCAGCCAGTTCACTTGGTGGCCCCCTCGCCGGTCGTCCGTTCCGCGGTCGTCCGGTCCCCGATCAGCCGCTCGACGTATTTGGCGATGACGTCCACCTCGAGGTTGACCGGGTCGCCGCTCTGCTTGAGTCCGAGGGTGGTCAGGGCGAGGGTGGTGGGGATCAGGCTGACGGTGAAGGAGTCCCGCCCGGCGTCCACGACGGTGAGGCTGACGCCGTCGACCGTGATGGAGCCCTTCTCCACGACGTAGCGGGAGAGTCCGGCGGGGAGCGAGATCCTGACGATCTCCCAGTTCTCGGACGGTTCGCGCCCGAGGATCCGGCCGGTGCCGTCGACGTGGCCCTGCACGATGTGACCGCCGAGGCGCGCGCCCAGGGCCATGGGGCGTTCGAGGTTGACGCGGGAGCCGACGGCGAGGGCGCCGAGGCTGGAGCGGTTCAGGGTCTCCGCCATCACGTCCGCGGTGAACTCGTCGCCCTCGTGGTCCACGACGGTGAGGCAGACGCCGTTGACGGCGATCGAGTCGCCGTGCTTCGCGCCCTCGGTGACGGCGGGGCCGCGCAGCCGGAAGCGGCAGGCGTCGTCGAGGGTCTCGACGGCGGTGATCTCGCCCAGTTCTTCGACGATTCCGGTGAACACTTCCCGGGTCCTCCTGGCCTCTTCGGGCACGGACTCCGGGGCTGCCGACGACGGCAGAGGTACGGGCGAGGACACCGGGGCTACGCCGGACGGAGTCCGCCACGAGGACGGACCGGTACGGCGGCGCGCATGGATGCCCGCCCGCCGCGCACTGCCTCCCATCCGGACTTTAACCGTCGGTCCAGGAATTTCACCTGGTCAACCGGCCACTGGAAGCGGCCGGGTCGCGGACTGTAACCGCCGGTTCGGACTTTCACCGACCCCGGAGTGCGCTGCTGCTGGTACAGGGCCAGTGTGCCACGCCCGCCCGCCGTCCATACGGGCACCCGGTGTGGGCTGCCTCACAGGAGGTGACACCGTGCGCCGCCGCGGGGCGGGCTCCCGCAGGACGGTCCGCGACCGGCCGGCCGCCGCCCGCCCGCCTCCACCCCCTCGGGTGCCGCCGGAGCGCACGGGGACGCCACCCGCTTTTGGTCCATACCTATTGACGAAGTGGTCTAGTCCTCTTACCGTCTGCTGCAGCCCCAGAGACCGGTCCGGCGGCGGTGACGACGGCCCTTGCCCGCCGCCGGGCCTCACCACCGCGTCCGCCGTTCCCGCCCACCGGGCGGGCCCGCGGCCCCGTGTCACGTTTCCGGGGGCCGTTCCGTCTCCCTCCTGATGAACTGGACGAAGGCGCGCCGGCAGGAGCGCCTTCTCCGAGCCACAGGACCCAAGGAGCTGAACGGCATGACCACGATCCTGGTGACCGGCGGTACGGGAACCCTCGGCCGGCACGTCGTCGAGCGGTTGCGGACGGACGCGCGGGAGGTGCGGGTGCTCAGCCGGCACTCCCGGCCGTACGCCGTCGACCTGCGCCGGGGCGGCAGTGCACTGGACGCGGCCCTCACCGGGGTGGACACGGTCGTCCACTGTGCGAGCACACCGCGCGGCGGCGACGAGGAGGCGGCGGGGAACCTCGTGGCGGCGGCGCGGCGGGCCGGGGTGGGGCACGTGGTCTACATCTCGATCGTCGGTGTCGACCGGGTGCCGTTCGGCTACTACCGGACCAAGTTCGCGGTGGAGCGGCTGCTCGAGG
>NZ_LIRG01000125.1 GCF_001419695.1 Streptomyces prasinopilosus | reverse complement strand
TAGTCCGGAGGGGGGTCCTCCCTTGTGGCGGCGCCAGGATTCGAACCTGGGAAGGCTGAGCCGGCAGATTTACAGCGGGCTCCGTTAACCGCCTACGACCTGCGAAGTTCCGTGGGCCGCCCTCTACCGGGGGACATCTGGGGGGCGTCGCGTGCTCCCCAGTCGCCTCACAGTCCGGTTCGGTGGATGTAGGAGATGACGGTCAAGGTCTCCTCCTCGATGGTCCACGGCGATGTGCAGTGGAGGACTCCACCGCTCGCGGTCACAGGTTCGGCGGTGCGATCGAGTTCGATGGAGTGGACGATCACAAGGGCGTTGTCCGGCGCGAACTTGCGCTGCCATTCGACCTCAGCCCGCGTCAGGATGATCTGGCTACCGTCGGACGTGGTCCCCTTCACCTCTACGTGAAGCTTCTCGTCCCCTCGCGTCAGGTGCAGGTCGTACGGCTTGCTGGCGCCGACGTCCTTCACAGTCCATCCCTGGGCCTCGAAGTGCTCCGTGGCGAGCAGGACACTGCGCTTCTCGATGGCCCTGCGCTCGGCGACGGTCAGGAGAAACCCTTGACCACCCTTACGGGCGATCCTGCGGTTCGCGGTGGTCGCCGCGCTCTGGGTTGCTTCTCGGACCTCCACCGGCAGGTCGCCGGGGACGTAGGTCGCATCGTCCGCGGCCTTGTAGAGGGGGGCCAAAAGCCGCGCCATGAAGAGCAGATCTTCGCTTAGGACGTTCGAGTTGGGGATGGCATCGCGCTGGTACTCGATGGCTACGACGTTGCCCGGCTCGTAGCCCTTGCCGAGCTTCGTGCGTGCGTTGAGACGGATCTTCGTCAGCAAGTCGGCTCGCTCGGCGACCACTTGCTCGATGAGCGGACGGGCCCAGTCGATTCGCTTCTTCAGGGCGGCAGGCTCGCGGGGTTTGAGCTCGCCGGCGATCCACTCGGTCGTGCCCTGGTTGAGCGACAGGTAGACGCGTTCACCGTCGCCGCTGAACAGATAGACGATGTACCAGCCGTCGGTTGCGCTCGGGGTCCTGCTCTTCGAGTGGATGCGGGTCCATACGACTTCAGCCTTCTGACCAGCCCCGTCCTTGCCTTCCACCCCTACGTCGTCGAGGGGTATCTCCATGGCTACGGCGAGAGCCTCGGCATGCTCGCGCAGCCAGTCGCGGATCTCGGTACGAACGATGAAGCCACGGCGCTGCATCTCTTCGGTGTTTTTCGCCTGCCACACCTTCTGAAGGCCGAGCACCTCACTCAAGAGTTCATCCACGCCCGAACAGTAGCCAGGGGAACTGACATTGAGTGGCACAGGCGGAAACCCGGCGCTCTTCGCGAGGCTTGACGTCCTAGCCCGTAGATCTGCTAGGCCTTCATGCTGCCGAGGCGATTGAGTCTGTGACCTCGACAGCTTGCTCCCTCTTGTCGGGCGCCCAGTAGAGGCACAATGCGAGACGGATGATCGCTGGTGGGGGCGTGCCGGGCAACACGCTGCCCTGCCGCCCGCCCCGGGCGTTGGGCCCGGCGCGTGACGGCGGGGTGCTAGGCGGGCACCTGGGTCGCCTCCTCGGCCTTGGCGAGCTTGGCCGGGGCGGGGTGCACCACGGCGCCGGTCTCTCTCTCTCCCCCCCCCCGGACGACCGCACCGTCCAGGGTGTCGGCCATGGAACTTCCTTCGTTGGGGGGCACGTCCTATCGTTGATCAGACCGTAGGGGCAGGCTAGCAAGGGGGGCTCATGGATCCGCAGATTGTCGCACTGGCGGGCACGGCAGGCACCACCATCGTGGGACTGATGGTTACCGACGTCTGGCAACGGACGCGCGATGGTGTAATTGCGCTGTGGCGCCGTGCCCAGCCCGAACGAGCTGAGACGGTCACTCTCCAGCTGGAGGAGACCCGCAGCCTGGCGCTCGCTGCCCGGGAAGACGGGGACGAAGCCACCGAGTCGGAATTGCAGGCAGAGTGGCAAGGCAGGATTAGGAGGTTGTTGGCCGCACATCCCGCTGTCGCTGACGAACTTCAAGCTTTGCTTGATGAACTCAAATCAAGCGTTGATACATCTGATCAAAATACTATTCAGCGTCTGCATATGCGAGCCAACGCGACGGGTCACGGTCGCGTTTATCAGGCGGGGCGGGACCAGAACATCACGGAATCGTGAGTGAACAGGTGGGCGACCAATCTTTTCGTGCTCAAGCTTCCGGTTCCGCCAAGGTGTATCAAGCGGGTCGAGATATTAACATTACTGAATCGCCACACCCTGCTGCGCTTCCCCTGGTGGGTCCTGTCAACGATCTCAGTGACAGCGAGTTCGTTGGCCGAGAAGAGAAAACTCGTGAGGTACTGGAGACTTTATCCACCTCGGGTGGCACAGGGTCACCTATTACGGTGATTTCCGGGTTGGCTGGTATCGGTAAGACTGCCCTGTCTCGCTATGCGGCTAGCATCGCCATTCGGGAAGGAAAATTCCCCGGCGGAGCATTCTTTGTGGATCTTCGCGGCTACGATCAAGATTCGCACATGAGCGTGCACCCACAACAGGTCTATGCGCCAGCTCTTCGAGCATTGGGTGTTGACTCTATCGACCCCACACCTGAAAACCACGCCCCCCAATTCTATGCGGAATTGGAGAGGAGAGCCGAAGCAGGCCAGTCAGTCCTGATGCTATTCGACAATGTCCGCGACCCAGCTCAGGTGCTACCACTGATTTCACGCTCCGAGAGCCACCGCGTACTAGTCACCTCTCGGAATGCAATCGCCCCGATGTTGCCAAAGGCGACGGCTCTCAGGCTGCAGGTTCTGTCTGGCTCCGACTCAGTTTCCCTGCTGCGGGTGAAGTCGGGACGCGATGCCTCTCCCGATGCCCTGTCGACGTTGGCTGCTCAGTGTGCTCAACTTCCGCTTGCACTGACCCTAGTTGCCGCCATCCTTGCTTCGGACCCAAGCCTCACCGTTCAGGAACTGGTTGATGAGTTGGCAGAGGAGGGTCAGCGCCTGGACGGTCTTGAACACGAGAATTTCACAGTCCGGGCGGCTTTCCAAAGGTCTTACGCTCGGCTTGACGCCCGACAATCTTTGGTCTTCCGGCACCTAGCGTTGAATCCAGGGACTGAGATTGCCCTTCCTGCCGCGAGTGCACTTGTGGGTGAAAATTCCTTGGGTGTAAAGCGAATCCTCAGGCAGCTGCACAACTATCATCTGCTTGAAATTGGGCGGGCGTCAGGACGATGGAAGATGCATGACCTGGTGCGCCTATACGCAGCACAAGAGAGCGAGTCCACGGACGAACCGAGCGAAAGGCGAGCTGCCGAGGAGCGCCTGCTGTCGCACTACGCCCGTGTAGCGATGAATGCGCTTGAATGGGAGAACCATCACCCTAGCGAAGCCTCAGAGAACAATTTCTCAGGGCGCACTGAAGCTATGGACTGGTTGGCGCTTGAGATGCCAAACCTGGTTGCAGGCGTTCAGGCCGCTGACGCGCTAGGAGAGTACGAACTCGCAAAGCAGTTGGCGATGTCTTCGTCTCGTTACCTCGGGAACGTCTCAGATCACGAAACGGCCGTTTCTGTTCTGAACATCGCCATTGCAGCGGCCCGCAAGGACGATGACCCCCTCGCTGTGGCCTCATGCCAGAATAACCTCGGAATCGCATACACCTCGATGAGGAATTTTCGTGAGGCTATTCGTTGGCTCAACAAAGCCGTCGCGGGGTTCCATGCCCTAGGCGAGCGCGTTGAGGAGGCAAACGCACTCGTCAGTCTGAGCGGCGCTCTGAGGATGCATCTCGGTGTGGAAGCTGGCATGCACCCCTTAAGGGCTGCGATGGAAATCATCGGGCCTACCAACCCCAAAGCAGGATTCGTTCTGACGAACCTCGGAATTTCCCTGCGCGAGGCTTGGAGATTGACAGAGGCGGAAGTGGTTCTTCAACAGGCCTTGGGGATTCATATAAGAAATGGTGCAAAGCATGCGGAGGCCTCCACCCTGACTCACTTGGCAACGACTATGAGTCAAGCCGGCAGGAGCGCGGAGAGCCAGGATTATTTCAAGAGGGCGATCGCTTCGTACCGCGAGGTGCGCGATCTAAACGGCGAAGGCATGGCTGTCTTGAATCACGGAAACGCGCTGCGCGGTATGGGTGCGCTTGCTGAAGCTAGGGAGTGCCTCGAAAAGGCTCTCCAGATATTCCGCCAGACACGTGATCCGCATGGTCAAGGTATTGCGCTCGGAGCACTTGGAATGCATCTGGCCGATATCGGCGAGGGCGACAAAGCAAAGCCAATATTGGAAGACAGTCTTCGCTTTCTCGATGAGTTCCATGAGCCACTGAAGAAGCGGGTGATCTCCGAAGCGTTGAGGAAACTTCCCTAGCTCACGAATTCCATGACGGCTTCCAAGGCCCCGTGTAATCCATCCCGCGTATCCGTGCACCTATCGCTCCGCATAACGTGCGCGATGCCCCAGGTGGGCCACAGGCGGTCTGCGAGGCACTAGCAAGGTTCACCACCAAGGAAGTGTCACGTGGGTGCTTTCGCGTCCAGTGACACCGGCAGCTCCCATCATCTTGAGTTGAGATCAGGTAGGTGTTCTGCACGACGCCGCGAAGGAAATGGGGGCGGCCGCGCCAGAAGATGACGTCACGGGAGCCGTGGTTAGGCTCACCGAGAAGGGCTTTCGGCCCAGGAGAAGTTAACATTGCGGGCACCCTCAAAGACCGAGTCAATAACCGCCTGCATCGCATCTGGCTAGAGTTTGCCAAAGACGATTACTCTCTGGCCACGCGCGTCCACGACAGCGGAGTTACGGTTGCGGTGACGGGGAGCCTAGAAAGGCGCGGTAACAGAGCTGTTCTCCGAAGTCCGTACGATTTTACGGTTCGTCCCGATTCTTCTTGACCGACTCGGCCTGCCGTCCCAGCAGCGAGGCGTGGGAGTCTTGAGGATGACGACAGGCGAGCGGAGAGGGAGAGCGAGTGTCGCAGCAGGCCAACCCGCGGGGAACCTTCCTGAAGATTGCCGACTCCCTGAAGAGGCAGATCGAGGACGACCCGGACATGGCGGAGCTGCCGTCTCTGGCTGAGGTCATGCGCGACCACAAAGTCTCGCGCGGGGTCGCCCTCCGAGCGTTCGGCGTGCTACTTCAGGAGGGCGTGGCCGAGCCGGTACCGGGCGAGCGGTGGCGCGTCGTACGCGCCGGGGCGCCAGTCGACCGGCGCCCGCTCGATCAACGCGTCGCTGAGATCATCGTGACTGAGGGACTCAAAGCAGGGGAAGCCTTCCCGAGCGCTTCCGTGCTGGCCGAACGGTTCGGGGTGTCACGTCCGACCGTGACCAAGGCGCTGGAGAAGCTGGAAGCCGCCGGTGTGCTGGCGGGTGGGGGGCAGGGCAAGGTGCGGACGGTCCGCGCCGTGCCGGCGCGAGAGGGGCGTTCGTAGCTTGTCGACGTTGACAGAGTGGGCCTATCCCCTGGCTGAGTCGCTGCTCGCTGAGCCGCTGCCACGACGCTGGAAACACTGCCTCGGGGTCGCTGATCGGGCGCGCACCATCGCCCTCATCCTCGATCAGGATGCGGACCTGCTAGAGGCTGCGGCGGTTCTGCATGACATCGGCTACGCGCCGGATCTCGCCAAGACGGGCTTTCATCCGCTGGACGGCGCACGGTATCTCCGAGACGTAGCCGATGCTGACGAGCAGGTCATCAACCTCGTTGCTCATCACTCGTGCTCATGGCTTGAGGCTGATGCGCGCGGCCTGCGTGCTGAGCTGGACGGCGAGTTTCCCCGTGAGAGCGAGCACCTGAATGATGCGCTCTGCTACTGCGACATGACCACCACACCGGACGGCACGCCAACCAACCCCGTGGACCGGATCAACGAAATCACCGGGCGCTACGGGCCTGACAGCCTGATCGGCCGATTCATCCGCCGCGCCGAACCCGAGATCCTCGCGTGCACATGCCGCGTCCTTGAACGGGTCGCCACCGCCAAGCGTCAGCCGATGTAAGGCGCCGGTCGCGTTCGGTCCATGGCGTGCTCAATCCGGAGCCGCATCGTGGGGTGTACGTCCAACGTCACCAGGTCCGCCGGGTCAACCCAGCGGACCTGAGTCGTCTCGTTGCTCGTACGAAGGTCGCCGCCAACCGGCCGGGCCCGGAAGCAAATGCTGAACTGCTGACGGACTTCACCATCGTCGTACTGCATGACGTGCCCAGGGTCTGTGTAGAGGCCGGACACGTCGACCACTTCCGCCTTGATGCCAGTCTCTTCCCAGACCTCACGCACCACCGTGTCACTGATGGACTCCCCCACGTCGTGACCACCCCCGGGCAGTGCCCACCTGCCGTTGTCAGAACGCTGGATCATCAGCACCTGCCCCGCGTCGTTCTGGACGAAAGCAACGACGGACGGCACGACCGAGTTCGCCGGTGGGGCGTCCGGGTCGTGCAGGTAGTCGATACGTCCCATGCTCAAGCTCCCGTGATGCTAGTGACGTCCTGATCAGTGATTGGACGTGCGTTGTCCCAGGTGTGATCGATGCTCTTCGCATACGTGTCGAAGAGACTCCCGCCGGGGAGTCGTCGCAGGTGCAGTACGGGCGCCATAAAGGCGCCGAGGCCGTAGACGTGCGGGTTGACAAGCATCTCGTCATCGGCCCGGTAGATCGAGTTGTACAGCGTCGAGTCGTGCAGCCGGAAGCCGATGTCCGGGTGACTCCGCATGAGGGGCCGATACAGCATGAGCGCGTTGCGAATCTTGCCGTCCATGATCTGGTGCCCCTCGTCAACGCCGCGCTGCCGGACGGCCGCGCATCCCGGGTCCCCGAGCAGGATGCGCACCCGCGCCCCGGCTTCGATCTTCGCCTTCACGAGGTCGTGGAAGAGCGGGTCTTCGGACAGGAAAAGTCCCGAGTACACGAGGACGTCTAGGTTGCGCTCAGCACGTCCGTAGAGCTCTCGCCAAAGGCCAGCCGGCGCCGTGTGGCGATGCGGGTAAACAGTCGCTATCTCCGCTTTGGTCAGGTCGGTCGCGCTGTCGATGGTCCGGCCGTTGTCCCACAGCGCGGTCACGTCGACCTTGAGGGCTGCCGCCGTCGCGTACTGATGACGCAGGTACGGCACCTTGGCCTGAGTGATCCAGCGTTCGACCGTCTTGGGACTCACCTCGATCACCTCAGCGAGGCTCTGCACGGTCATGCCACGGGCGAGGAGAGCGGTTCGTAAGCGCTCGTTGGGCATCTTCACCCCCGGTGGGACGTCTAGGGACTTCTTGACCGTAGCCAGAAGTCCCAGAGCTGTCCATGAGCGGGGTGACCAACTCCCCTGACCTGCGGGGACTCTGAGAGTACGCCAAGACGTCCCGGCGCGAGATCAAGAGATCGCGTCGCCGTACTTGACGAACCTCTATGTAGTACCTGTAAAACAGGTACTACAACGCACGCCCGGAGGAAAGCCCGCTGAGGTGAGTACGAAGTGAGCGTCCGTTCCTTGACAACTGAATGGGGATCACGCCGCCTCTCCTCAGCCAAGTAGGCGGCCACGCGGGCTCACGTCCGCGTGAGGTACAGCGCAACCCAGCCTTCGCAGCTCAGTGCTGCGGCCGGTTGCCTCCGCTGCTCGTCTCGCACGAGCAGCGCTGAGGGGAGCCGGATCTACCGACTTCAACGGCGCGCGCCTCCGGTGCTGGAACACCGAGGGCGCTGTTTCGGGCCGTTCCGCTGCTGAGAGGAACACGACCCAATGAGCCACATCGTTACTGTTCAGGACGCTGTTACCGCGTTCGCTGACTTCATGGAGCCGACGAACGCGGAGCTGGATGCGATCGAGCGGGAGATGCCCGTCATCCTGGCGGACGTCGACCTGTTGGACGCGCAGATCGTCACGCTGGACCGCACGCCGACCGAGCTGGACAACCGCCGTATCCGCCGGGCCCGCCGCCGTGCGCTGGCCGCCCGGGTCGCGCTGCTCAACCAGAGCGGCGCGGGCGCGCCGGTGGTGGCGTGATGGCGCGGGAGTTCACCGCGCAGATGTCCATGGACCGCGGCCGGTGGCGCCTGTACGTGGTGCTGCTGAACACCGCCGAGCGGTGGCCCGAGTACGGCTTTGACCGGGCGCTGCCGGTGCCGACGTTCACCGAGCGCGTGAACGCGCTCAGCGTCCTCGGCTTTGAGTCGGTACCGGGCGCTGAGTGGCAGTGGACGGAGGACCGCCGCGACCCCGACGACCCGTCGTCGCCGGTAGTGCTGATCGCCGCGCTCCAGGTGCGTTCATGGACGGGGGTGACCGCGTGAACGGTGTTCAGATCCGTTCAGCGGAGCGGGCGCTGTCGGTCGGCACGTGGCTGATCGTGGCGGGCGCGATGCTGTACTCGATCCTCACCGTGACCCCGCTCGCGGCCAAGCACACGCCGGATGAGTGGGACTGGACGGCGCCGATCCTCCCCCTCGTGGTCGACGCGGCCGTGGTCATCGTGGTCCGCCTGGATGCGGTGCTGGCCCGCTTAGGCGGGCACGGGGGCCGCTGGCCGGTGGTGCTGCGCTGGATGACCGGCGGCATGACCCTGGCCCTGAACGTCGCCGACTCCGCCCTGAAAGGTGACCTGGTGGGCGTGGCCGTGCACGCGGTCGCGCCGCTGCTGCTCATCGTCACGGCCGAGACCGGGCTTGCCTACCGGAGGGCTATCACCACCGCCGTCACCGCTCTGGAGGAACGGCAGCAGGCGGAGCGGGAGGCACGGCGCCAGGCCGCCCGGGAGGAGCGCGAACGGGCCGAGCGGTTGGCGCGCGAGGAGCGCGAGCACGCCGCGATGCTGGCGCGTGAACAGCGTGAACACGAAGCGCACCTGGCCCGTGAGCAGACCGAGCGGGAGGAACGCGCCCGCCGCGAGGAACGCGAGCAGCAAGCCGCTCGCGAGCGCGCCGAGCAGGCGGAGCGTGAACGCCGTGAGCGCGAGCGTGAACGGCTCCGCCTGGAGCGTGAACGCGCCGAGCGGGAGGAGGCCGAGCGGCGCGAGCGGGAGCGGCGGGAGCGCGTGGAGCGGGAGCGCCGTGAACGGGCCGAGCGCGAGGCGCGGGCCGAGCGTGAACGCGCCGCGCTGCTGGCCGCCGGCCCGGCCGCCGAGAAGTTCCCCGAGGACCGGGCGCGGGCGACCGTGCGGGCCGCGTTCGATGCCGGGTTGCCGGTGCGGGCCGCCGCCGAGCTGTGTGGCTGGTCGGTGGGGTGGGTGTCCGCCCGCTACGCCGAACACCGCGACCTGGGCGCCGGTGGTGCTGAGCTGGCCATCGCGAGCCGGTGATGGGCGCCCTCCCGGTCTACCGGTGGCGGCTCGCCCCGGACGGCTTGGCCACTCGCCGGCAACTGCGCGCCCTCGGGCTGCGGCCCGGCGGGCAGGACGTGACCGCGCAGATCGAGCGGCCCCGCCGCCGGCGGGGCCCGCTGATCGCCTACCTGTACTCGATTGAGCAGGCCAAGCCGGTGCGGCCGATGACGCCGGCGAAGTGGGCGGCGCTGGCCAAGGCCAACGCCGCCCGCCGCACCTGCCCCGCATGCCGGCTCGATGCCGGATACGTCATCTCGCCCTCGCTCGGCATGTGTGGTGCCTGCGCCTTCCCCGACGAACAGCGCGCCGCCTGAACCCTCTCCGACTCTCACCAGGAGTGTCCTGTGTCCAGTCGTATCCGTGCCCGCGGCGCCAAGACGACCGCGAGCGTCCACACCGTCCGTATCCCCCGCCAGCGTGGCAGCCGCGGCGCCGACCCGTTCGTCGTCGTGGTCCCCGAACGCCCGTCGCTGACCTGTGAGGCGCTCGCCGTGGTCGGTGGGTGGCTGTGGCGCTCGCGCCGCACGCTCGCCCCGACCGGGCTCGCCGTCCTGGCGCTGGCCGTGGCCGCTCTGCTGCACGTCATCGCGTGGTGGTCCGGTCTGCTGCTCGCCCCGACCGCGGCCGGCCCGCTGGTCTGGTTGCTGGTCATGCAGCGCCGCCGCCCCGCCACCGGCTCCGTCCTGGTCTGGCGCATCGGCCTGGCCGCGCTCACGTCGTCCGCGCTGGCCTGGTTCGCCGTCGCGGCCGGGTTCGGGCCGCTCGCCGGAGCGCTGGAGCTGTGGTGGCTGCTCACCCTGATCACCGCTCAGTCCGCCTGGCTCATCATCCGCCGCACCCGCTGACCCGAGGGAGACATCACTGATGGCAACCCCGACACGCGGCACCAACGGTGCCAGCAACAAGGGCAACAAGTTCGCCAACGCCGGTGCCACCGCGGGCAGTTTCGTCGGCGCTCTGGGCGGCTCGTTCGTTCCGCCGGTCAACGTCACCGTGAACAACAACAAGGGCTCCGCTCGCTCGGGCAGTGGCCGCTCGCACGCCGAGTCGCTTCTGCCGGCCCCGGAGTTCACCTCGCCGGCGCAGGTGCGCAACTACTGCAACACCCTGCGGGCCGCCGCCGTGACCCTGTCCATCGAGGTGGCGATGGGCGCCGAAATCCTCAAGGGCGTCCTCGCGGCCGTGCCGGACCCGGATGGGCGGGCGTTCGGCTCGCGGGTGCGGGCGGCGAAGGTGGCGCGCAAGATGCAGCGGTCCGCGGACGCGCTGCGGGACGCGGCAAAGAACGCCGCCGCCTGCTACGCGGTGTTCCAGCAGGAGTACGAGGAGGAGATCAACCGGGTGCGCCACCGTGCCCGCAAGCCGCAGCAGCCGGTCATGAACTGGGCCCAGCAGTAGAAGGGGGTACGACCATGGCACGCAAGTGGACCGACCAGGACGGCCGGGCATACCCGCTCGCCCTCGCCACCGACACAAACACCGCAACAGGCGGCTCCGTCCGCGGCTACCTGCTGAACCGGGCCAAGCCGCACCTTCCCCCGTGGCTCGCCGTCGGCGGCGCCGGTCTCGCGGGGGCGCTGGGACACTGGCGCTGGTCCGACAGCTCCGCAGCCGGCGTCGGCCTCACCCTCGCGTCGGTCGCGCTGACCGGCGTCACCTGGTGGGCCGGGAAGTCGACCAG
Source organism: Streptomyces prasinopilosus (assembly GCF_001419695.1). Classification (GTDB taxonomy): domain Bacteria; phylum Actinomycetota; class Actinomycetes; order Streptomycetales; family Streptomycetaceae; genus Streptomyces; species Streptomyces prasinopilosus. The sequence goes on along the minus strand of NZ_LIRG01000125.1, from coordinate 4,186 downwards.
CTCCCAGCGGCGCCTGCACTCGGCCATCACCGTGGCCGCCGGGTCGGCATGGGTGAGCGCCGCATGCCTGGCCGGCCCCACCGCCGGACCGCTCGACGACCTGTATCTGATGGGCGGGCCGGCGCTGGCCCTGTCGTGGAACGTGCGCATGGTCCTGCGCCACAACGACGCCCCCGCCGAAAGCTCCGACAAGGGCCTGCTGGAGAAGGTCGGGCTGGCGCGGGCGCAGATCGGCGCTGCGAAGGTGGAGCCTAACCGGGTCACCGCACCGGTCGCGCTCGCCGCGGGCGAGCAGACCAACGACGACATGGCCAAGGCGCTCGGCAACATCGCCTCCGCCCTGGACCTGCCGACCTCCGCCGTCCGCTACACCCCCAACCCCGACTCCAACCGGCGCGGAGACCTGGTCATCGTCCCCGAGGACATGCTCGCCGAAACGGTCGAGTGGGAGGGCCGGCCCCTCGAACCTGGGCGGGTCGATCGCGGAACCGCTGGTCATCGGCCGCTACGACGACGGCGCCCCGCTGGTCGTGTGGCTGCCCGGTGACCCGGATGCGGGCCGCAACTCCACTCACGTACTCGTCGCCGGCGGTACCGGTTCGGGCAAGGGCGACACGGCCCTGAACCTGCTCACCGAGATCCTGTCCCGGCGGGACGTGGTCGTGTGGTTCTCCGACCCCAAGGCATTTCAGGACTTCGCCCCGCTCAGGTCGGGCCTGGACTGGGCTGCGGAGGGCGGCGCAGACACCGAGGTCATGGTGGCCGCCGTGCAGGAGGCCATCCCCGCCCGTACGCGGTGGTTGGGTGCGCACGGCTACCGGCAGTGGGTGCCCGCCGCCGCCCAGCCGCAGAACGACCCGGAGCACTCCTGCCGGGCCGACGGGCGGGCGTGCGGCTGCCCGGGGATGCCGTTCCTGGTCACCTGGTTCGAGGAAGCCGCCAACACCCTCCGGGCGCTGGGCGACGACGCATTCACTGGCATCGCCCAGGAAGCTCGGTCTGCGGGTATCTCGCTGATCGTGTCGCTTCAGCGGCCCTCGTACGACCAGATGTCCACCAGCACGCGCGCCTCCCTCCCGTCGGTGATCGCGCTGGGCTGTGACCCGCGGGATGAGGGGTTCTGCCTGCCGGACGAGGTGCTGGCCGCAGGCGCCCACCCCGGCGCGTGGGGCAACCGGCGACCGGGCTACTGCTACGTCGTCTCCCCGGGCATCCCCGAGGACCGCTACCCCTCCCCGGGCCGCACCCGCCGCTTCACCCACCGCGCCGTGCCGGTCATGGAGCTGCTGGCCACCTGGGCACAGCGCAACGGCGCCACCGCCGACCCCATCACCGCCGGCGCCGCCGTGGGTGTCGCCGGCACCGCCTACACCGGCCGCACCGCAACCGACGAACCGGCGACGCTGCGGGCCGTCCACGAGGAGGACGACATGGAGCACGCCAGCGGCATGCTGGTCGACCCCGAGGACGCGGGCATCGACCCCGAGGCGGATCTGCCCGGAAGCGAGGAGGGCGACGACGCCCCGATCTTCGGGCAGGACACCGGCCGCAAACCGTCCCCGGAGGAAGCGCGGGAGCTGTTCGCCGCCGCGCTGGAGGAGTTCGAGCAGAACGGGCAGATGATCGTGGGTCCGAAGGACTTCACCGACTGGTGCGACCGCAACCGGCTCTCCCGCCCGTGGGTGTCCGCCCGTCTCAAGGAAGCCGCCGCCGACGGCCGACTGGAGCCGACGAACACCACCGGCCGATGGCGCATCGTCCCCTCCATGGCCGCCGCCTGACACCTGACACCGTCACGGCCGCCTGACAGGCAAACCCCTAGGCAGACGCGCTGTCACGCGCCCCTGGCATCCGGCCGTAACACCCCCTGACACCCACGTCTGACACTCCACCCGCACCGGCCCGTGCCACACACCGGCGCGGGCCCGCGGTACACCCGAGGGAGCCCGCCATGACCCACCGCGACCCGCCGGGGATCATCGCCCCGCACATTCCCGCCGATGCCTACCGCCGTGCCGACACCACCGGCGCCCCCGTCGTCATCGTCGTCCACCACACCGACCCCACCGGCCGCCCTCTGCGGCACTACCTGTTCCCCATCGCCGTCGCCGGCGCGGGAGTGATCGGCGTGTTCGGTCTCGTGGCCACGTTCATCGCGCTGCTCGACTTCGCCGTCCACACCGCCACCGTCATCGCCGGCGCCGCCGGACCGATCGGCATCGGCGGCATCACCCTGCGCCTCGCCCGCGGCAAGCACACCTAGCTACGGCAAGGGCGGCCCCCCTCTCGCCAAAGATCTGGGGCCGCCCTTGTCCACCTGCCATCACCTGACCTGTGGAGGTCTCCCAGCATGACGCAACCCACCACCGTCGGGCGAGTGCCCGGCTCACCGCCGACGATCGTGGCCCTGTGCGCCGGCTACGGCGGACTCGAAACCGCGATCCGCGCGGGCATCGGCGGCCAGGTCGCCGCGTTCGCGGAGAACGACCCCTACGCCGCGGCCGTGTTCGCCGCGCATCACCCTGGGGTGCCCAACCTCGGGGACATCACCGCCGTCGACTGGCACATGGTCCGAGAGCGGTACGCGCCGGACGTGGTCGCTGCCGGTTTCCCTTGCCGCAACATCTCCAACGCTGGACGAAAGGACGGAATCGGTGGCCAGTGGTCTCGGGTCTGGAAAGACGTCGCTCAGGCTGTGGGGGTCCTTCGACCGCGTCTCGTCTTCCTGGAAAATGTGGCGGCGATCCGCTCGAGGGGGCGGGGCCTGGACGTCGTCGCCGCAGACCTGGCCGCGCTCGGGTATGACGCGCGGTGGACATGTCTACGAGCTGGTGACCCCGAAGTCGGTTCCCCGCACCCGAGGGATCGCTGGTTCGCAGTTGCCCATCCCGCTGATGCCGACCCCCACCACGGCGGACGGCACTGGCGGCCCCGGAACGTCCCCGAAGCGCAAGGGCGGGATGAACCTGCGGACCGTCGTCACCAAGCTCCCGGCGCCGCCGGAGGAGTAAGGCTGCTGCCCGCGCCCACAGCGGCCGACTCAAGGGGAACCGCGAACTTCCGGGCCGACGGAACACCGTACGGCAACGGCTACGGCAGCACCCTGACGGACGCCGTCCGCAGCCTGCTGGGCAGGAACGCGCGCCCGCTCGACGAGGTGGTCGTCAACCTGCTGCCCACCCCGAAGGCGTCGGACGGCCCGCACGGCGGACCGAACCAGCGGGACGCGTCGGGCCGGTACTACCTGCCAGGCCAGGCCGTGCGCCTCGACGACCGGTGGGTGGCCACCGACGGCACCGACTACGGGCCCGCCATCCGTCGCTGGGAGCGCATCATCGGACGGGCGGCACCCTGCCCGACCGAGCCGGGCACCCGCGGCAACCGGCGCCTGGCCCCGGCGTTCGCGGAATGGCTCATGGGCCTGCCCGCCGGCTGGGTCACCGCCGTCCCCGACATTCCCCGCAAGGAACAGCTCAAGATCCTGGGCAACGGCGTGGTGCCCCAACAGGCCCACCACGCCTACGGCCTGCTGCTGGGCGCCTCCGTGGCCCGGCAGGCGTGGGGGGTGGCAGCGTGAGCGAGCACCTGCTGAACGCGGCCCTGGACGCCGCCGGACGAGGTTGGCACGTCTTCCCGCTCCGTCCCGGCAGCAAGGTTCCCGCTCTGCACGGCGAGAAGACGTGCACCGGTGCCGGGCCGTGCGCGGCCGGACATCTGAAGTGGGAGGAGCGCGCCACCACCGACCCGAACCGCATCCGCGCCGCCTGGTCGCGGGCGCCGTTCAACGTCGGCATCGCCACCGGTCCGTCGGGGATGGTCGTGGTCGACCTGGACACGCCGGAGCACAAGGGCAGTTCGGACGCGCCTGACGGCGCGGCAACCTTTGAAGCGCTCTGCGAGCGCGCCGGCCACGCCGTCCGGGGCGGTGAAGTACAGGTGCGTCCCGCCGCTCGCGGTCCGGGTCCGGTAGGTGTCCGGGACGGCGTGGCCGGCGCGGCAACCTTTGAAGCGCTCTGCGAGCGCGCCGGCCACGCCGTCCCGGACACCTACCGGACCCGGACCGCGAGCGGCGGGACGCACCTGTACTTCACCGCCCCGGACGGCGTGGCCGGCGCGCTCGCAGAGCGCTTCAAAGGTTGCCGCGCCGTCAGGCGCGTCCGACCTGCCCTTGTGCTCCGGCGTCTCC
>NZ_LIRG01000124.1 GCF_001419695.1 Streptomyces prasinopilosus | reverse complement strand
CCTCGGCGTCGTCGGTGCCGTCCGCGCCGGTTCCGGTCTCCTCGTCGAAGGGCCCGTCCGAGGATCCGTCCGGGGACTCGTCCAGGGCCCCGGCCAGGGCTTCGTCCAGGGCCGCGTCGTCCCCGGACCCCGCCGTGTCCTCCCTGTCCTCTCCGTCCTCCCTGGCCTCTCCGCCCTCCCTGGCCTCTCCGTCCTCCGCGTCCTCCGCGTCCTCTCTGGCCTCTCCGCCCTCCGCGTCCTCTCTGACCTCTCCGTCCTCCGCGTCCTCCCTGGCCTCTCCGTCCTCCGTGCCGTCGGAGTCCCCCGTGCCGTCGGAGTCCCCGAGGGCCCCCGCGTCCCGGATGTCCACGGTGCCCCGGTAGGCGGGGCCGGAGTCCTCCGGGCCGTCGCCGGTCACCTGCTCCAGCTCGACGACGCCCTCGTCGAAGGCCTCCGAGACCGCCTCGAGGGTCTTCGGCGGCGGCCCGTCGGCCGGGTCGCAGAGGACCGAGACGGTGACGGTGCCGCCCGGGGCCGCGCTGCCCGGACTGACCTCGGCGGACGGATCCGCGGACGCGGCCGGCGCGAGCACGCCGAGGACGGTGCCGACGGCGGCGGCCAGGGACAGGGCACGGGCGGTGCGGCGCATGGTGCGGGCTCCTTCGGGCGACGGCCGGGGCCACGGCGTCCCGTTCGACGGCCGCGGGGGTGGTCCCGCGCCGACGGGGCGCGGGGTCGCGCCCCTCGTCCATCAGAGCCCTCCGGCCGCCGCGTCGCGCGCGCCCGGGCACCATTCGCGGGACGGGCACGCCCGAGCGGGTGAAGCCGGTGCGCGAGGACGTGCGCCCGGTGGGTCAGGGGCTGCCGGGAAGCCCGCCCGGGCCCGGCGGGCCGGTGTGCGCCACGGCCGGGGCGCCGGCCCGGGGGCCCGCCTCCCGCGGTGCGGGGACGCCGTCGGGGGCCCGTTCGCGCACGCCGGGCAGCAGAAGGTCCTCGTAGCGGTCCAGCATGAGCAGGACACCGAGCATGAGCGAGGGGACGAGCAGTGCGAGCACCACCATGGCGGTCCCTTCCCAGGAGGCGGGTGGAGGCACGTGCGGGTGAGGCACCCGGGTCTCCCGCCGCCCCCGGGGCAAACCGGCGGTGCGCGACCCCGGCGGGCAGGGACGGCGATCCGGCCGGTGAACCCCGTGTCGTCCTCCGCCCTCCGGGTACGCGGTCCGCACCCCCGAACCACCTGGAGGGAAACATGCAGCGAGGCAGCGGTCGGCTGAGTGCCCACCGCGACGACGAGATGAAGCACGAACTGCAGGGTCTGCTCAGGTCGGGGCGCCCCACCCGGACCGAGGAGTGGAACGATCCGGAGCCGTCCGCCGAGGACGACCCGGAGGTGGCGCACGGCCCGGTGACGCCGGGACGCGCGCCGACGTCGCTGGAGTCGGTGCGCCTAGAGCTGGCCAGGATCCTGACCCGGGGGGCGTTCCCCGCGGGCCCGCGCGAGCTGATGCGCACCCTGAGCCGGCGGCACGCGCCCGACACACTCGTCGAGGCGCTGGAACGCCTGCCCCGACGGGCCCACTACGACAACGTGCAGGAACTGGCCGAGGCGCTGACGCGGACCCGGGAGACGGAGAACGCGTAGGGGCCCGCCGACCCCCTGCACCATCACGTGATCGCGCGAACGACGTGTACGAAAGGACAGAACCCCTCATGCGTATCGCATTTCTCGTCGCACCCGAAGGAGTCGAGCAGGTCGAACTGACCGAGCCGTGGCAGGCGGCCGTGGACGCAGGTCACGAGCCCGTGCTCGTGTCGACGCAGTCCGGCAAGATCCAGGCGTTCGACCACCTCGACAAGGCGGACACCTTCCCCGTGCAGGAGGTGGTCGGCGAGACGACCGCCGACGCCTTCGGCGGGCTGGTGCTGCCGGGCGGGGTGGCGAACCCGGACTTCCTGCGCATGGACGAGGCGGCCGTCGCGTTCGTGCGGGACTTCTTCCGGCAGGGCAGGCCGGTCGCCGCGATCTGCCACGCGCCCTGGATCCTCGTGGAGGCGGACGTGGTCCGCGGCCGGGAGCTGACCAGCTGGCCCAGTCTCCGGACCGACCTCCGCAACGCCGGCGCCACCTGGGTCGACGAGCAGGTGAAGGTCTGCGACCACGGCCCCGCCAAGCTGGTCACCAGCCGCAAGCCGGACGACCTCGAGGCGTTCTGCGAGACGTACCTCGACGTCTTCGCCGCGGAGGCGAAGGAGGCCTGAGGCGGGGACGGCGGCCGGCCCGGCGGCAGGACGTCCGGTCCCGGCGGCCGCCGGGCCGCCGGGGCCGGGCCGGCCGTCAGGTGCCCGGGGCCGCGGGGCTCGCCGTGTCCGTGTCGCCGCGCTCCCGGGCTCCCGCGCGGGTGCGGCCCGCCGCGATCCAGCGGTGGGGGTTGCGGCGCACGTACTCGCCCTCCAGCTGGGCCATGCGCTCGTTGTGGGCCCGCAGCGCGTCGTTGGAGGCGTGCAGCAGGGTGTCGTGGCGCGTGCGGTGGATGGTCTCCAGCTCCTTCATGAGCTGCTGGTCGTCCAGGCGGTTCGGCTCGACTCCGGTCATCGTGTGCCCCGCTCGTCGTGTGCGTCCTGCGGTCCGGGTACCCGCCCGGGAAGGCCACGGGCCCCCGCGTCCCTGCATCCACTCTACGAACATCCCGGGCGCCGGGCCCGTCCGGCTACCGGGCCCGTCCCGCGGACCGGGCCCGTCCGGCTACCGGGCCCGTTCCACCCTGCGTTCGTCCCACACCGGTTCGGGGGTCTCCCGGACCCTGCCGTCGCTGCCGAAGACCAGGTAGCGGTCGAAGGAGCGGGCGAACCAGCGGTCGTGCGTCACGGCCAGCACTGTGCCCTCGAAGGCCTCCAGACCCTCCTGGAGCGCCTCCGCCGACTCCAGGTCCAGGTTGTCCGTCGGCTCGTCGAGCAGCAGTGCGGTGACGCCCCGCAGCTCGAGCAGCAGGATCTGGAACCTGGCCTGCTGGCCGCCGGAGAGGCGGTCGAAGCTCTGCTCGGCCTGGCCGGTCAGTTCGTAGCGGCGCAGCCGGGACATGGCGGCGCCCCGGTCCTGGGCGTGCTCCTTCCACAGGATGTCCAGGAGGGTGCGGCCCTCCAGTTCGGGGTGGGCGTGCGTCTGCGCGAAGTGTCCGGGGACGACCCGGGCGCCGAGCCGCCAGGCGCCGGTGTGGTCCACGTCGTCCCCGGCGAGCAGGCGCAGGAAGTGCGACTTGCCGGAGCCGTTGGAGCCGAGCACGGCGACCCGTTCGCCGTAGAAGACCTCCAGGTCGAAGGGTTTCATCAGGCCGGTGAGTTCGAGCCGCTCGCAGGTGACGGCGCGGACTCCGGTCCGTCCGCCCCTCAGGCGCATCGTGATGTCCTGCTCGCGCGGCGGCTCCGGCGGCGGGCCGGCCTCCTCGAACTTGCGCAGCCGGGTCTGCGCCGCCTGGTACCGGGACGCCATGTCATGGCTGACGGAGGCGGCCTGACGGAGGTTCAGCACGAGCTTCTTCAGCTGGGCGTGCTTCTCGTCCCACCGCCTGCGCAGTTCCTCGAAGCGGGCGAACCGTTCGCGGCGGGCCTCGTGGTAGGTGGCGAAACCGCCGCCGTGCACCCAGGCGTCGGCGCCGGCGGGACCCGGTTCGAGGGAGACCACGCGCTGGGCCGCGCGGGCGAGCAGTTCCCGGTCGTGGGACACGAACAGCACGGTCTTGCGGGTCTGTTCGAGCCGCTCCTCCAGCCAGCGCTTGCCCGGCACGTCGAGGTAGTTGTCGGGCTCGTCGAGGAGCAGGACCTCGTCGGTGCCGCGCAGGAGCGCCTCGAGGACCAGGCGCTTCTGCTCGCCGCCGGAGAGGGTGCGCACCTGGCGCCGCTGGGCCCGGTCGTAGGGGACGCCGAGCGCGGCCGTCGTGCACACGTCCCACATCGTCTCGGCCTCGTAGCCGCGCGCCTCGGCCCAGTCGGCGAGGGCCTGCGCGTACCGCATCTGGGCGCTCTCGTCCCCGGCGGCGTGCAGCGCGTGCTCGGCCTCGTCGACGGTGCGGGCCGCCTCGCGGACGCGGGGCGCGGCGACGGAGACGAGGAGGTCGCGCACGGTCGTCGCGTCCCGTACGGAACCCACGAACTGGCGCATGACGCCGAGACCGCCGCTCACCGTGACCGATCCGCCGTGGGGCTTCAGTTCGCCGGCCAGGAGGCGCAGGAGGGTCGTCTTGCCCGCGCCGTTGGGGCCGACCAGGGCCATGACGGCCCCCTCCCCCACCCGGAAGGACACGTCGCCCAGGAGTGCCCTCCCGTCGGGAAGGAAGTACTCCAGATGCGCGGCTTCGAGATGACCCATGGCAGGCATTGTCCGGGGCGTCGACGCAGGTGGCAAACCGTTTTGTCCAGCGGGGCCGGAGTGTTCTCCGCACCCTCGCGCTCCCATGATGTGAGACGCGCATCTCATCATACGGCCGGAGCGCGTACGGTGACGGTCGTCCGGGAGAGGCGTACACGACGAGACGGGACGGGTTCACCATGCCGGCACCTCGAGAAACCGCTGTCTACACCCATGGGCACCACGAGTCGGTGCTGCGGTCGCACACCTGGCGGACCGCGGCCAACTCGGCCGCGTACCTCCTCGGGGTGCTGCGGCCCGGCATGCGGATCCTGGACGTCGGATGCGGGCCCGGCACCATCACCGCGGACCTGGCCTCGCTCGTGCCCGAGGGGCACGTCACCGGTCTCGACCGGGCGCCGGACGTCCTGGAGCGGGCCCGCACCACGGCGGCCGGGCGGGGTCTGGCGAACACGTCCTTCACCACGGGCGACGTGCACGCGCTGGACTTCCCGGACGGCACGTTCTGCGTGGTCCACGCCCATCAGGTGCTCCAGCACGTGGGGGACCCGGTGCGGGCACTGCGTGAGATGGGGCGGGTGACCAGGCCGGGCGGGTACGTCGCCGTCCGGGACGCGGACTACGCGGCGATGACCTGGTATCCCCCGTCCCCGGGCCTGGACGACTGGCTGGAGCTGTACCGGCGGGTGGCGCGGGCCAACGGCGGCGAGCCGGACGCCGGCCGGCGGCTGAAGTCCTGGGCGCTGGCGGCGGGGTTCACGGACGTCACCGCCGGCTCGGGCACCTGGACCTTCTCGACCGGGGAGGAGCGGGCCTGGTGGAGCGGTCTGTGGGCGGACCGCACGGTGGAGTCGGCCTACGCCGGGCGGGCCGTCGAGCAGGGGCACGCCACCGGGGGGCAGCTCCGGGCGGCGGCACGGGCCTGGCGGGAGTGGGGCGCGCGGGACGACGGCTGGTTCAGCGTGCTGCACGGAGAGGTCCTGTGCCGCAAGGAGGCGTGAAACCCGGATTCCGGGCCATCAGAACGGCAGGAGGTGGGCATCATGGTTCCCGTTCTGCTCGTTCTGCTCCTGGCCCTGGTCCTTTTCGGTGCCGGTTTCGCGGTGAAGGTGCTCTGGTGGATCGCCCTGGCGGTTCTCGTCGTGTGGCTGCTGGGATTCCTCATGCGCGGCACGACGGCGGGCGGGGGCAGGGGCCGCTGGTACAGGTGGTGAGGCGGCGGTCACCCTCGTGACGCGCGGTGTCCGTGCCCGGGGCCCGGTGGAGGCGACGTCCTCCCCGGGCCCCGGGCGTTCCGGTCCCGCTCAGTCCCGCGGCAGCAGCGGCCCGAGCGGCCCGAGGTCCAGATTCAGGTCCTCGGGCCGCAGGCCGTAGCGGTCCCGCAGTTCCGCCATGCGCTCCTCGAGCAGCATCAGGGTGAGTCCGATGCGCTCCTCCTGGTCCTCCGTCAGGTCCCCCTCGTCGAAGCGGCGCAGTGCCTGGCGCTCCATGAGCTGGCGCAGCAGTTCCACGACGGTCAGCACCAGTTTGACCAGGTCGCGCTCGACCGTGTCCGGCTCCAGGTCGAGCCGGTTGCGCCGGCCGTCCCCCTCCCCCCGGCCGCTCCGGGCACTCCGGGCGCTCCCGTCTCCGTGCGGATCGGCGTGCGGGCCGGGGCGGGGGTCGTCCGGGCCGGTCGTCAACGCGACTCCTCGAAGGGCGACGGGACGTTCGCGTTCACCGAGCTGATGAGCGCGTTCAGGTCGATGCGGACCAGGTCGACGTCCGCGATGCGCAACGTGATGTCACCGGTGATGACGACGCCGCCGGCCAGGAGCCGGTCGAGCAGGTCCACCAGGGCTATCTCGCGGCGTTCGACGACGGTCATGTCCCCTCCCCCGTCGCCGACTCCTCTCCGGCGAACGAGTAGGCCGCCCAGGGTCCGGTGAGTTCCACCCGTATCCCGGGCTCCCCGTCCCTCGTCCGTTCGACCGTTTCCACGAACTTCTCGGACTCCGACCGCGGCACGAGATAGGCCGCGTTCAGCACGTTGCGCCCCGAGGCCCCGGAGAGCGTGGGGTTCTGCGGTGCGTGCAGCCGGGAGTCCTCGGCGCAGCCGGACAGCGTCTCGTGCAGCCGGGTCGAGAAGGCCTCGGCCCGCTGCCACAGGTCGTCGTGCGATTTCGTCTGCAGACGCCGCTGGCGCAGGTAGTCCCGGCCCGACGCGGGCCTGCGCGGGGGCGGGGCGGCGGCGGTGTCCGGCGCCCGCTCCGCCTCGACGAAGACCTTCACGCCCCATTCGATCCGGCCGTCCAGCCTCTCCAGCGTCCGCAGGAAGCCCTCCTCGCGCGCCTCCATCATCGTCCGTACGCCGCTGTCGTCGCGGAACACGGTGCCGAGCCGCAGCGGCAGCGGCGTCGTGACGGTGGTGAGCGCGTCGATGACGCCCTGGTGGGCGCGGGCGACCGCGGTCAGCCAGTCGAGGTCCTCCAGATGCGCGCGGAGGGGCTCCTCGGCGAAGTCCGCCTCCGGCACGTGGCTGACGACGGCCACCAGGCCGTGGTGGGTGAGCAGCCGGGGCGGATCACCCGCCACACCGGCCAGCTGCGCCTGGAGCGGAGTTCCGAAGGGCCGGCAGACGGCGTAGACGTACCGCAGTCCGGTCACGGGGCCTCCCTGTGTGGACGGTCGCCCTCCCGCCGGCGGGGGGTGTCCCGCCGGCGGTCGGTCTCCTGCTGACGGTCGGTCTCCTCCTGGCGGCCGGTCTCCAGGGAACGGCCGTCCTCCCGGCGGCGGTCGGCCTCCAGGGGGCGGTCGCCCTCCAGCGCGGCCAGTCGCTCCCGCAGCTCGGCGTTCTCCCTGGCCAGTTCGGAGCGGCGCGCCCGCGAGGACAGCGCCGGGTCCGTCTCCCACCAGTCGATCCCCATCTCCTTCGCCTTGTCGACGGAGGCGACGACGAGGCGCAGTTTGATGGTGAGCAGCTCGATGTCGAGCAGGTTGATGCGGATGTCGCCGGCGATGACGATGCCCTTGTCGAGGACCCTCTCGAGGATGTCCGCGAGGTTGGCGCCGCTCCCCTGACCGTACGGCTCAGGGAAGCGGCCGGGTGTGGTCATCGCCGGCTCCCGCCTTCGGCGTACTCGGGCTCGTACTCGCCTTCCTCCTCCTCTTCCTCTTCCTCGTAGGCGTCCTCCGCCGGTTCCCCGTCCTCTTCCTCGTCCTCGTGGGCGTCCTCGGCCGGCTCCCCGTCCTCCGCGACCTCGTCCGCCTCCTCGTCCGTCTCCTCGTACCCGGCCTCCGGCTCCTCGCCGTCCTCCGGCTCCTCCTCGTCCTCCGCCGGCTCCTCGTCCGCCTCGTCCTCGTCCTCGTACTCGGCCTCCGGCTCCTCGCCGGTCTCCTCGTCCTCGCCGGTCTCCTCCTCGCGGGAGGCCTCCTCCTCGGCGACGGCGTCCTCGTGGCTGCGGACCACTTCCCCGTCCTGGATCTCGCCGCGCCAGCCGTCCTCGGCCTCGCCCTTGAACGTGATGAAGCGGGCGAAGTTCTTCAGGTCGAGCCGGGCCCGGCGGCCCTGGGCGCGCCAGATGTTGCCGGTCTTCTCGAACAGGCCGGCGGGGTAGTACTCGATGACCAGGAGGACCCGGGTGAGGTTTTCGGCGAGCTCGTGGAAGGAGACGACGCCCTTCGTGGTGCCCTTGGCGCCCTCGGAGGACCAGACGATGCGGTAGTCGGGGACCTGCTCGGTGGTCTTCGCCTTCCAGCTGCGGTTGGACCAGAAGACCTTCAGCTGCCAGTCCGAGGTGGTGTCGTCGCCCTTGTCGGCGCTCTTGACCCCCTTGGCGAAGGTGCTGAAGTCCTGGTACTGGGTCCACTGGTCGTAGGCGGTGCGCAGCGGAACGCCGACATCGATGTGCTCGATGATGACGGTGGGCTTCTTCCCCGCCGAGCGCTTGCCCTTGCCCTTGCCGCCCAGCAGACCCTTGAAGGCGCCCATCACGTTGTCCTTGATGTGCGAGGCGCCCAGTTCGACGGCGCTGCGCAGAGGGCTCTTGCCCTCGGCGAGTTTGCGGCCGCCCTCGAGTGCCAGCTTGGCGAACCCGGGGCTGTTGCCCTCGGCGATGTCGGTGAGCTTGCCGGTCGTCTCGCCGAGCTTGCGGCCGACGCCGGTCAGCATGCGGGTGGCCTGGGCCGCGAGGTAGTCCTGCAGTTCCGCCTTGAGGCGGTCGGCGGCCTCGCTGTGGGCCACGTCGGCGAGCGGGTTCTTCGAGCCCCCCTCGCGTGCGGCTGAGCCGAGTGTCCCGGCCATCACTCACCGCCTCCCTTCGACGTGCGCGAGCGGGTGCCCCGGGACGCGGCCGTCCGCGCGGCCGTGGTCTTCTTGGCCGCCGTCTTCCTGGCGGCCGTCTTCTTGGCCGCGGTCTTCTTCGCGGGTGCCTTCTTCGCCGGGCTCTTCTTCGCCGGGGCCTTCTTGGCCGCTTCCTTCGAGGAGTCCTTCTTCGGCTGCTCCTCGCCGTCCGGCTCGTCCTCCCCGGTGTCCTCGTCGTACTCGGCGTCCTCGTCGTCGTACTCGTCGTCGGCCTCACGGTCCGACCGGCGGCCCGCACCACTCAGCTGGTCGCGCATCTCGGCGGTGCGGCCGTGCAGCTTGCCGGCGAGGGTGTTGAGCTGCCGTTCCACGAGGGCCCCGGAAGCCGCTTTGCCGGCACCGCGCAGGTCCCCGCGCAGCTGGTCCCCCAGCTCCTTGAACTGCGGGTTGTTCCGCAGCTGCGTGGACACCAGGTCCCCGATCATCTTCGGGCTGAGGTTGAGCTTCTTGCCGGCCACCAGGCCGCCGACGGCGACCGCCATCTTCAGTTTCTTCGTCCGTCCGAGGAAGTATCCGGCCCCTATCGCGAGGCCGAGTGCCGTTCGGTTCATCGTGGTGCCGTCCCGTCCCCTGTCGCGCCGTTGCGCGTTGCGGTCTCCAAGCGGTCGAGGAGTGCGTCCTCCTGCTGGTCGAACTCCTCCTCGGTGATCTCTCCGGCCTCCAGCTGCTCTTCGAGCCGCGCCAGTTCGGTACGGATCGTGGCGGGGTCGTAGTAGATGCGTTCCGCCTCGCGGAGCACCTGCTGGATGGCCCAGCCGCTGCCGCGCACGGGTGCGAACGGCAGCAGCAGCACCTCGGAGATCAGGCCCATGCCGTCACCCCGCTCCGACGTCCGCCCCGCCGGCCGTGGTACCGGCCGGTTCGGCCGGGCCGGGTTCCACGAAGCTGTACGGCGGCAGCGGACCGTTGAGCCGCACCTCCAGGTGCGGCATGTCCTCGCGGACCCGGTCCACGGCGGCCATGAAGTCGCCGGCCGCGTCGCGCTTCACCAGGAAGGAGACGTTGGCGAGCCAGCCGGTGGACTCGGGGCCCACGCTCACGGCGTCGGCCGCCGGTTCCAGGGCGCGCTGCACGGCGGCGCCGTCCTCGGTCTCCTGCGCCCTGACCGCGCCGGCGACCATCTCACCGAGACGGATCTTGTCGTCGTAACTTCCGCCGCCGGCCCTCCGGTTGGCCTCCGCGAGGGCGCGGACCTCCGGGTTGGCCGCCATCACGTGGTGCAGGACGGCTTCCTCGACGTGATTGGCCTTGACGTTGTACTCGACCCGGCCGTCCAGCGCCCGCAGGCGCTCCTCGTAGTGCTCGGCGCGCTCGGCGAGGACGTCGGTGACGGAGGTGTCGTCGGGGGCGACGCTGCCGAACCGCATCGGCAGCACGCAGCCCTCCGCACCGACCTCGCCCAGCACGTTCTGGTGGGCGAGCAGTTCCCTGCGCTTGGGGCGCAGCCCCTCGGGGGCGTCGCTGACGACGGCCGCCAGGCCGCCCGCCCGCAGGACGCGCAGCGGGTTCTCCCCCACGCCGTTCAGGTGCTCGGGGAGGGCCGGGTGCTCACCGGCGACGATGCCGTAGACGTACGTGCTCACTCCTGCTCCTCCTTACGGCGTGACGAGGTGGTCTTGCGGGCGCGCGGACGGGACTCCTTCTCCCGTTCGGAGCCTTCACCGCGTGCCTGCTGGAAGGCGTCGGAGATGGTTTCGGCAGCGCCGGACAGCGCGCCCTTGGACTTGCCGCGGGCGCCGGACTCGGTCATCTCGCCGACCAGGTCGGGCAGACCCGGGTCCTTGCGCGGTCCGGACTCCAGGTCGAGCCGGTTGCACGCCTCGGCGAAGCGCAGGTAGGTGTCGACGCTGGCGACGACGACACGCACGTCGATCTTGAGGATCTCGATGCCGACCAGGGAGACCCGCACGAATGCGTCGATGACGAGCCCCCTGTCCAGGACGAGCTCAAGCACGTCGTAGAGGCCGCTGCTGCCGCCTCCACCGCCGGACTGTTGTGCCGGTACGACTGTCATGCCGACTGTTCCTCCATTTCCGTGAGTGTGTGGGGGAGCGAATCCGGGCGGGCGGCCTACTGGCCGCCGGACCTGCGCGCGTCGGCCCGTCCTCGCTCGTAGCGGCGGACCCGGCGGTAACCGGTGAGCTGGCCGTCCGGGTCGAGCTCCACCTGGTAGCTCGCCATCAGGCTCATCGTGTCCGGTACGCGCTCGAGTTCGAGGACCTCGATCTCCAGCGCCCACCCGTCCTCGGTCTGCTCGAAGGACGACACGGACTCGGCTTCCATGCCGGTGAGCTCCGCGAGCTGTCCGCGCGCCTGGCGCAGGACCTCCATCGGGCCCGGCCGCTTGTTCGTTCTGGTGTTTTCCGTGGACTTGCGGGATCCGCGGGACTCCTGCTCTTCCTGTGAATCCCTGGATTCTTCTGTGTTCTCTGTGTTCGCCATGGGCACCTCCTCCTCCGTGTGGCCGCAACGCTGTTCGCCAAACCTCCTGGGGTTCACCCGATTGCCGTAGCCGGGTCGCGCCTCCGTTCCCCCGGCCCGGACGGCCGGCCCCGCAGTGCCTCCAGCCGTCGGCGCGCCGGGCCCAGGGCGCGGCCCCGGCGCGGCAACCCGGCCCAGGGGTCGGTGCGCAGCTGGTCGAGGGCGTCGGCGACGGTCCAGCGGCGGGCGTGCAGTTCCGAGTCGTCCAGCTGGTCCCGGGAGAAGGGGGTCGCGACGGGGGCGCCGGGCAGGGCGCGGACGGTGCAGGGCGCGACCGCGGTCTGCGCGTAGGCGTTGCGCTGCACGTCCAGGTAGAGCCGGTCGCCGCGGTCCTTCTTGCGGGCGGCGGTGGTGAGCCGGTCGGGGTGGGCCTCCGCGAGGGTGTCGGCGACCTCGTGGGAGAAGGCCAGCACCTCGTCGACGTCGTGGTCGCCGGCGAGCGGCACGATCACGTGGAGGCCGCGGGAGCCGGTGGTCATCAGGGCCGAGGGCAGGTTCAGCTCGTCCAGCAGCTCCCCCAGCAGGCGGGCCGCCTCCCGGACCGTCCCGAAGTCGTCCCGCGAGGGATCGAGGTCGAAGACCAGCCGGTCCGGGCGGTCGATCGCGCGGCCGGGGCCGGCCCGGGACAGCCAGCGGTGCAGCGTGATGCTCGCCTGGTCGACGAGATAAAGCAGGGTCGCCGTGTCGTCGCACACGGTGTGGCACACCGTGCCGCCCTCCTTGGCGACCTCGACCCGGGTGATCCACTCCGGGTAGCTCGCGGGGGTGTTCTTCTGCATGAAGGTGGGCCCGCCGATGCCGTCCGGGTGCCGCTCCAGCATCAGCGGGCGGCCCCGCAGGTGCGGCAGCATGAAGGGGGCGACGGCCCGGTGGTAGTCGACGAGGTCGCCCTTGGTGTACTCCCGGGCGCCCCCGCCACCGGGGAAGAGCACCTTCCGCGGCCGGTGGATCCGCACGGTGCGGCGCCCGGCCCGTACCGTCCGCGCGGTGTCCTCGGCGCTCACGGCACGATCGCCTGCTCCACCAGCAGCCGCCCGGCCGCCGCGATCGACTCGGCGTCGATGCCGGCGGCGTGCAGCTGTTCCGCGGGGGAGGCCGAGCCCGGCATGGTGCGCACGGCGAGCCGCACCAGGCGCGGTACGGGCCGGCCGTCGGTGAACGCCTCGAGGACCGCGTCCCCGAGGCCGCCCTCCGGATGGTGGTCCTCCACCGTCACCAGGCAGCCGGTCTCCTCGGCGGCCCGGTGCAGGGTGTCCCGGTCCACGGGCTTGACCGAGTACAGGTCGATCACCCGTACCGCGATGCCCTCCTCCGCCAGCGCGTCCGCGGCGGCCAGTGCCTCGTGCACCGTGACGCCCGCCGCCAGCAGCGTCAGCCGGTCCTGCCGCGAGGAGCGCAGGACCTTGCTGCCGCCGATCGGGAACTCCTCGTCGGGGCCGTAGATCACGGGGCTCTCGCCGCGCGAGGTGCGCAGGTACCGGATGCCGTCGAGGTCCGCCATCGCGGCGACCAGCCGCGCGGTCTGGTTGGCGTCGCAGGGGTGGAGCACCGTGGAGCCGTGCACCGCCCGCATCATCGCCAGGTCCTCCAGGCCCATCTGGCTGGGCCCGTCCTCTCCGATGGCGACCCCGGCGTGCGAGCCGACGAGGTTGACGCCGGCGCCGCTGATCGACGCCATGCGGATGAAGTCGTGGGCGCGGGTCAGGAAGGCGGCGAAGGTCGCGGCGTAGGGCACCCAGCCGCGGGTCGCCGTCCCGACCGCGGTGGCCACCAGCTGCTGCTCGGCGATGTAGCACTCGACGTAGCGGTCGGGGTGCTCCTTGGCGAAGAACTCCGCGCGCGTGGAGTCGCCGACCTCCCCGTCCAGGACGACGACGTCGCCGCGTACCGTGCCGAGGGCGGTCAGCGCCTCGCCGAAGGCGTTTCGCGTCGCCACTTCCTCGCCCTTCTCCCACCGGGGCGGTTCGGCCTGCCCGGTGGACACGGTGTGCGGCGTGCCGGCGGGCGGCTCCGGTACCCGTACGCGCAGGTCGCGGGGGCCGCCCAGCTCGGCGATCGCCTCGTCGGCCCCCGGCAGCGGCTTGCCGTGCATCCCCTCGCGGTCCTGCACCGCCTCGACGCCCTTGCCCTTGAGGGTGCGGGCGAGGATCACGGTCGGCTGCCCCTTGGTCGAGACCGCCTCGCCGTACGCCCGGTCGACGGCGTCGACGTCGTGCCCGTCCACCTCCACGGCGTGCCAGCCGAAG
>NZ_LIRG01000123.1 GCF_001419695.1 Streptomyces prasinopilosus | reverse complement strand
CGGGAGCGGGAACGGCGGCACGGCCCCGCTCCCCGCGCCCGACGCCCCCCGCGGCGCGGACCGGCAGCGCGAGGGGGAGCGGGACGACCGGCGGGCCAGCGCGCCCGACCCCGGCCACCTGTCCACCTTCGCCCTCGACGTCGACACCGCCTCCTACGGCTACGCCCGCCGCACCCTCTCCGAGGGCCGGCTGCCCGACCCGTCGACGATCCGGCCCGAGGAGTTCGTCAACAGCTTCCGGCAGGACTACGAACGCCCGGACGGCGACGGCTTCACGGTCACCGTCGACGGCGCCCGCACCGCCGAGGACGACTGGTCCCTGGTCCGCGTGGGCCTCGCCACCCGGTCCGCCGGACCGGACGGGGACCGCCCGCCCGCCGCCCTCACCTTCGTCATCGACATCTCCGGCTCCATGGCCGAACCCGGCCGCCTCGACCTCGCCCGGGAATCCCTCGGCGCCATGACGGACCGGCTGCGCGACGAGGACTCCGTGGCGATCGTCACCTTCAGCGACGAGGCCGAGACCGTCCTGCCGATGACCCGCCTCGGCGGCAACCGGGACGAGGTCCACGACGCCGTCGGCACCCTGGAACCCGCGCGGTCCACCAACCTCGGCGCGGGCGTCGAGACCGGCTACGGGACCGCCGTCGAAGGACTGCGCGAGGGCGCCACCAACCGGGTCGTCCTGATCTCCGACGCGCTCGCCAACACCGGCGACACCGACGCCGGCACCCTCCTCGAACGCATCGGGGAGTCCCGCCGCGAGCACGGCATCACCCTCGTCGGCGTCGGCGTCGGCAGCGACTACGGGGACGCCCTCATGGAACGCCTCGCCGACGAGGGCGACGGCCACACGGTGTACGTGTCCGACGAGGAGGAGGGCCGCGAGGTCTTCGGCGAGCACCTGCCTCGCACCATCGACCTGACGGCCAGGGACGCGAAGGCCCAGGTCGCCTTCGACCCCGCCACGGTCGCCGAGTTCCGCCTCGTCGGCTACGAGAACCGCCGGGTCGCCGACGAGGACTTCCGCGACGACGACGTCGACGGCGGCGAGGTCGGCCCCGGCCACACCGTCACCGCCCTGTACGCGGTGCGCACCCGGTCCGGTGCCGCCGGCGGCCACCTCGCCACGGCCACCGTCCGCTGGCTCGACCCCCGCTCCCGCGCCCCGCACGAGGAGAGCGGCACCCTGGAGGCCGAAGACCTCGGCGGCTCCGTCTGGAGCGGCGGCCGGGGCCTCGCCGTCACCGCGGCCGCCGCCTACTTCGCCGACGCCCTGCGTCCGGACGGCCGCCACCGCGCCCTGCCCGGCGCCCCCGGCCTCGGCGAACTCGCCGGCCGCGCGGCCGGCCTGGCGGACCGCACCGGGGACGGGGACGTCCGCGACCTGGCCGAGGCGATCCGCACCGCCGACCGGCTGTCCTGAGGAGACCGTCCGTCCCGAGATGTCCGCCCGGCCCGGGGGCCCGGCCCATTGACTCACCATTACGCACCGGTAAGTTTACTTCGGAGTAAGTAAGCGGGGCAGCACAGCACGACCGCATCAGCCGCGACCGGGAGCCGTCATGGGTGTACGCAAGGATCTGAAACGCGCGAAACGACGTGCCGACCTGGCCGCCCGCACCAGAACCCGGACCACCAGGGACGAACACGGCGTCGTCCGCGAGGTCCGCACGGAACCCCTCGCCCTCCGGCCGGTCACCGGCAGCACCGCCGACATCCCGTTCACCAACGCGGCCGAGGCCCCGGACGACGTCGTCCTGCGCCGCGAACGGCACGGCGACTGGCACCCGGTCACCGCGGCGGCCTTCGCCCAGGAGGTCGCCGCCGTCGCCAGGGGCCTGGTCGCGGCCGGCCTCGAACCCGGCGACCGGATCGCGGTGATGTCCCGCACCCGCTACGAATGGGCGGTGCTGGACTTCGCGATCTGGTCCGCCGGCGGCCAGAGCGTCCCGGTCTACCCCACCTCCTCCGCGGACCAGGTCGCATGGATCGTCCGCGACTCCGGCACCCGGTTCGTCGTCACCGAGACCCCGCAGAACACCGCCACCGTCACCGCGGCCACCGAGGACCTCCCCGACCCCCCGCGCACCTGGGAGATCGACGCGGGCGCCCTCGCCGACCTCACCGTCCTCGGCCTGAACGTCCCCGACGCGGAGATCACCGCACGCCGCACCGCCCTCACCCCCGACACCCCCGCGACGATCTGCTACACCTCCGGCACCACCGGACGCCCCAAGGGCTGCGTCCTCACCCACGCCAACCTGCTCGCCGAGGCCGGCAACACCGTCGAACTCCTCCACCCCGTCTTCAAGGAGGTCACCGACCAGACCGCCTCGACGCTGCTCTTCCTCCCGCTCGCCCACATCCTCGGCCGCACCCTGCAGCTCGCCTGCCTGATCGGCCGCATCGAGGTCGGCCACTGGCCGAGCATCAAACCCGCCGAACTGCGCCCCGCCCTCAAGCGGTTCCGCCCCACCTTCCTCGTCGGTGTCCCCTACCTCTTCGAGAAGATCCACGACACCGGCCGCGCCACCGCCGAGAAGCTCGGACGCGGCGCGTCCTTCGAACGCGCCCACCGCGTCGCCGTCCGCTTCGGCGCCGCCCACCTCGACCGGTTCCTGGGCCGCGGCAAGGGACCGGGCCCGCGCCTGTACGCCGCCTGGGCGCTGTACGACCTGCTGGTCTACCGCCGCGTCCGCAAGGAACTCGGCGGCCGGGTGCGCTACGCCATCAGCGGCGGCTCCCCGCTCGAACGCGACCTCAACCTCTTCTTCTACGCGGCCGGGATCCTCGTCTACGAGGGCTACGGCCTGACCGAGACGACCGCCGCCGCCACCCTCGTCCCGCCGCTCGCCCCCCGCCCCGGCACGGTCGGCCTGCCGGTCCCCGGCACCGCCGTCCGCATCGCCGGCGACGGTGAGGTCCTCGTCAAGGGCGACATCGTCTTCGGGGCCTACCGCAACGACCCGGCCGCCACCGACGGGGCGCTCACCGACGGCTGGTTCGCCACCGGAGACCTCGGCTCCCTCGACGACGACGGCTACCTCACCATCACCGGCCGCAAGAAGGACATCCTCGTCACCTCCGGCGGCAAGAACGTCTCCCCGGCCGTCCTGGAGGACCGCCTGCGCAGCCGCCCGCCCGTCGGACAGTGCCTGGTCGTCGGGGACAACCGTCCCTACGTCGCCGCGCTCGTCACCCTCGACCCGGAGGCGGTCGGACACTGGCTCGCGGTGCGCGGGCTGCCCGCCGACACGCCCCTGGCCGAGGTGATCCACGACCCCCGGATGCGCGCCGACGTCCAGAAGGCCGTCGACCACGCCAACGAGGCCGTCTCCCGCGCCGAGTCGATCCGCGCCTTCACCCTCGTCGAGGGCGAGTTCACCGAGGAGAACGGACTGCTCACCCCGTCCCTCAAGGTCAAACGCCGGGCGGCGCAGGAGGCGTACGCACAGGAGATCGAGAAGCTGTACGCCTGACGGGGCGGACGGCCCGCCGAGGGGGCCAACCGGGTGAACCTGCGCAACCGTTTCCCGTGCGTCGGGTTACTGAAGGAGTAGGGCACGCGACGCCACGAGAAGGGAATGGGCTGTGCTGCTCCGTCCGCGGTACACGGGCTCGTCCCGCAGGCCTTCCCGTCCGTGGGTCGAGAGCGGACACGGGAGCCGCTGCCGGCGCCGAGTCCGCCGCCGGGCCTCCGGGCGCTCCTCTCGACGCACAGCACACCGTGGTGTCCGACGCACCGGCCTCTCGGCTCCGTCATGGCCGACTTCGGACGTCCGCACTCCGTGTCCGGGCCGGCTTTCCACCTCTTCAAGCAGGAAGACCACGACATTGCGACAGACCCTGAGCAGGGGAGCGTTCGCGGCGGCCGCCGCCACGGGCCTCCTCTCCCTGTACGGCGCCCCCGCCCTCGCCGACACGTACGCGGAGGGAGCCGCCACCAACTCACCCGGCGTCCTGTCCGGCAACAACGTCCAGGCACCCGTCGAGGTGCCGGTGAACGTGTGCGGCAACACCGTCGGTGTCGTCTCCGCGCTCAACGAGGCGTCCGGCAACACGTGCGTCAACGGCTCGCACCACGACGACCGGTCCGAGCAGCGCGCTTCCGGCACCTCCCAGGACCGCTCCGGCGGCGCGCACGCGGAGGGAGTCGCCAAGAACTCCCCCGGCGTCCTGTCCGGCAACAACGTCCAGGCACCGGTCCACGCCCCGGTGAACGTGTGCGGCAACACCGTCGACGTGGTCGGAGCCCTCAACACGGCCTCCGGCAACACGTGCGTCAACGGCTCGCACCACGACGACCGGTCCGAGCGGAACACGTCCGGCACCTCCCGGGACCGCTCCGGCGGCGGCGCGTACGCGGAGGGGGTCGCCGAGAACTCCCCCGGCGTCCTGTCCGGGAACCTCGTCCAGGTCCCGATCCACGCCCCGGTGAACGCGTGCGGCAACTCCATCGGAGTCCTCGGGCTCCTCAACTCCGCCTACGACAACGACTGCGGCAACGGCTACACGCCGGACGAGCCGCGCGAGCCCGTCGCCGAGCCCGAGGGCGAGACCCCGTCGTCCCCGCCCGTCCGCACGCACACCCCGCCCGCCACGCCCGCGACGTACACGCCGCCGGC
>NZ_LIRG01000122.1 GCF_001419695.1 Streptomyces prasinopilosus | reverse complement strand
GATCGGGGGCGCGGGGGTGTCGGACTGGGGGGACAGGGGAGTGGCCATCGAGGGACTCCAGGAATGAGGGTGACGACGGAGAACGCGCCCGGCGCGCCTGAGGGCGCACCGGGTACGTCGTGCGGAATGCGGGTGATGCCGGGCTGCGAGCGCACACGCCCGGTGCCGTCACGGCGGGCGCACGCCCGGGAACGGCGGTTCCGGCCGGCCTTGTCCCGAGGCCGAGCCGTACTGCGGTACACGCGTACGGGTACCGGACCGACTGCACTCACCGTGGCTGCGTCACCAAACCACCGTGAGGAGAAACGAACAGCGGAACACGAGTGGGTAACTCGCTCGATTGAGCTTAACTCGCGGGTAACGAGCGCGCCAGCCCCCGGTGTTTGTGATGTACGTCCCGACGGCCGGGTGGTCCGTCTAACCTCGGGGCATGGACGAAGAGTTGCGATCGCTCACGGAGCGCTTACGGGCCGAGGCGGCCGGATCGGCGGCCGTCGACCGGCTCCTGGCGACCGAGGACCCCGACGCCCTGGCCGCCGTGCTCACCGAACCCGGGCAGCCGCTCTGGGCCAGGGAACTGGCCGCCTTCCGGCTCGGGCTCGCGGGTGACCGGCGGGCCTTCGAGACCCTCGTGCTCCTCCTCAACCACCGGGACCCCCCGCGCTGCGCCGCCGCCGCCCACGCCCTGGCGCGCCTCGGCGACCCGCGCACCGCCCGCGCCGCCGCCGCCCTCGCCACCAACGAACTCCGCGTCGCCTACGCCCTGCACCCCGTGCGCCTGCTCGTCGCCCTGCGCGCCCCGGAGGCCGTGCCCGCCCTGATCACCACACTGCGCCGGCGGCTGCGCCCGCACGACCCCCACCGCAGGGTCGCCCTCGCCTGCGTGGACGGACTGGGCGAACTCGGCGACACCCGCGCCGCACCCGTCCTGAACGAGGCCCTGGCCCACCCCGTCCTGGCCGAGGCGGCGGTCCGCGCCCTGGCGCGCATCCCCGGGCAGCGGCGGACCTCCACGCCGCGGATCCCGGGACAGCGCTAGCCGCGGGCCGCACCGCGGGGGCCGTGCCGCCGGAGACGGGGACGCGGGCCGGGTCACTCACGCGTTCACGAGGGACCACGGGTGCGCCGGCCCCGTCCCCGACGGCCCGTCAGGCGCTCAGCGGCGGAAGCCGAGCAGGCCGTGCAGCACGGAACCGCGTGCCGTGCTCGGCACCGCCTTGGACGTCAGCGGCTCCGGATCGGGCAGTGCCGCGCACACCGCGTCGGCCTCGCCGCCGCCGCGCGGCACGGTGCCGTCGGCCAGGTACGCCGTCAGGTGCCCGTCCAGGCAGGCGTTGCCGCTGAGCGTGATGCCGTGGTTGCCGCCGCCCCGCTCCACCACCAGGCTGGACCCGGCCAGCAGGCGGTGGGTCGTCACGCCGCCCTGGTAGGGGGTGGCCGCGTCGTCGGTGGCCTGGAAGAGAAGCGCCGGCGGCAGCTTCCCGTTGGCGACGTTCACGGGCCGCAGCGACCCGGTCGGCCAGAACGCGCACGCCGCGTTGTACCAGGCGTTGTTCCACGTCATGAACGGCGCCCGCTCGTGCACCTCCCAGTTGTCCTTGCGCCACTGCCGCCAGTCCCGCGGCCAGGAGGCGTCCCGGCACTCGACCGCCGTGTAGACGCTGTAGCCGTTGGCGCCGGCGGCGTCGGTCGCGCCGAAGTTCTCGTACGCCCTGACCAGCGGCCCGGAGTCGCCCTTGTTCACGTACGCCGCGAACGCCTCCGCCAGGTAGGGCCAGTAGCCGTTGTAGTAGCCGCCCGGCAGGAAGGTGTCCTCCAGTTCGGCCGCGCCCACCTTGTCCCCGGCCGGCTTCTTCGCCAGGGCCGCGCGCATCGCGTACCACCCGGCCTCGATCTCCTTCGGATCGATGCCGAGCCGGTACGTGCCGTCGTGCTCGGCGATCCAGGCCATCAGGGCGCGGTGGCGGTCGTCGAAGGCGTGGTCCTGGTTCAGGTTGGCCTCGTACCAGACCTGGGTGGGGTCGACGACCGAGTCGAGCACCAGGCGCCGTACCCGCTCCGGGAACAGCTTGGCGTACACGGCGCCCAGGTACGTGCCGTAGGAGTAGCCGAAGTAGTTGAGCTTCTCCGCGCCCAGCGCCCGCCGGATCACGTCCATGTCGCGCACCGCGCTGGTCGTGTTCACGTGCGGCAGGAGGTCCGCGTGCTTCTTGCCGCAGGCGTCGGCGAACGACTTCACGCGCGCGAGGTTGGCCTGCTCCACCGCGCGGGTGCTCGGCACCGGATTCGGCCGCACCGGGTCGAAGAACCCCGGATCGCAGTTCAGCGCGGGCCTGCTCGCGCCCACCCCGCGCGGATCGAAGCCGATCACGTCGTACTGGGCGGCCACCTCCTTCGGCAGCGAGGCCGCGACGAACCCGGCGAGCGCCAGCCCGCTGCCGCCGGGACCGCCCGGGTTGACCAGCAGCGGGCCCTGGTACTTCTTTGCGGTGTGCGGAACGCGGGACAACGCCAGGGTGATCTTCCGCCCCTCGGGGCGGGCGTGGTCGAGCGGTGCCTCGACGGACGCGCACTGCAGCGTCGGATGGTCCTCGGTGCCGCAGTCCTTCCACACGGGTCTCGCCGCGCGGAACGTGTCGGCGCCGCTCGGTGCGGCCGCCTCGGCGGGCAGGGCCGTCAGGCTCCCGGCCATGACGGCGGCGGCACTGCACAGCACTGCTGCGCGTTTCCTCATGGGTGGTCCTCCCAGGACGGAGGTCGGTGAACCGCGGGCTCACGGTCCACGCGGCATCGTCCCGGAACGAGCCGTGGGATGAACGCGTTCCGCCGACTCTTGACCCGATCGGGTCGACGGATGCCCTCCAATGCTCCCGGGGGCCGGACGCTCCTACAGGAGGGAGAGCCGGGTCGGGCCCGACGGGCAGGGGCCGGTGTGCCGGGGGACGGGGGCTCCGGAGGAGGAGCCGGAGACAGGGGATCCGTGGTCCGGGGGACCGGCCCCCGGGTGCCCGGCGGACCGCAGGCGGCGGGGCAGCTCCGCGCGGGCGGGGCCGATGCCGTACTCGCGGGCCAGGTCGTGGACCTGACGGGTGATCCTGCGCTGGTACCACTTCGGGGCGTAGGACCCTTCCGCGTACAGCCGTTCGTACCGGTTCACCAGGTGCGGATGGTGCCGCCCGAGCCAGGACGCGAACCACTCCCGGGCCCCCGGCCGCAGGTGCAGCACGAGCGGTGTGACGGAGGTGGCGCCCGCCGCGGCGATCGCCCGTACGGTGGCCCGCAGTTGCTCGGGCCGGTCGCCCAGGAACGGGATCACCGGCGCCATCAGCACACCGCAGCCGATGCCGTGCGCGGTGAGCGTGCGCACGACCTCCAGCCGGCGCTCCGGGGCGGGCGTGCCCGGCTCCACGGTGCGCCACAGTCCGGTGTCGGTGAAGCCGACGGAGACCGAGACGCCGACGTCGGTGACCTCGGCGGCCTGCCGCAGCAGTTCCAGGTCGCGCAGGACCAGGGTGCCCTTGGTGAGGAGGGAGAAGGGGTTCGCGTGGTCGCGCAGCGCGGCGAGGATGCCCGGCATCAGCCGGTAGCGGCCCTCCGCGCGCTGGTAGCAGTCGACGTTCGTGCCCACCGCCACGTGCTCGCCCTGCCAGCGCCGGGCGGCGAGCTGACGGCGCAGCACGTCGGGTGCGTTCACCTTGACCACGATCTGGCTGTCGAAGCCGACGCCCGTGTCGAGGTCCAGGTAGCCGTGCGACTTGCGGGCGAAGCAGTAGACGCACGCGTGCGTGCAGCCCCGGTAGGGGTTCAGGGTCCATTCGAAGGGCATGCGGGACGCCCCGGGCACCCGGTCGAGCACCGAGCGGGCGCGGACCTCGTGGAAGGTGATCCCGGCGAACTCCGGCGTGTCGAAGGTGCGGGTGGTCACCGCGTCCGCGCCGAACAGTGCGGCGTCGGCCCGGCTGTGTCCGGAGTCCGGGGCGAGGTTCTCCCAGCGCATGACGCCTCCTCGGTGGCACTGGCCCAAGCACGGGTCCATAGAATAGAACAAACGTTCCCTTGATCGCGCGAACGACTGGTTTGAGCACACTCCCGATCACTTCCGGACTCCCGATTTGGGGGGCCGGGCGAGGGGGTGGTTGGCTTGCCCCGACCCCCCCGAGAACCCATGTCCTGGAGGAAAGCGATGGCGCAGGTCGAGGCCACTACGGAGCGGATCGTCGCGGCGGACGCGGAGACGGTGTTCGATGCCCTCGCCGACTACAGCGGCACGCGCGGCAGGGTGCTGCCCGAGCAGTACAGCGAGTACGAGGTCCGCGAGGGCGGTGACGGCGAGGGCAGCCTCGTCCACTGGAAGCTCCAGGCCACCAGCAAGCGCGTCCGCGACTGCCTCGTGGAGGTCACCGAGCCGAGCGACGGCGAACTGGTCGAGAAGGACCGCAACTCGTCCATGGTCACCACCTGGCGCGTCACCCCGGCCGGGGAGGGCAGGTCCCGGGTCGTCGTGACCACCACCTGGACCGGCGCCGGGGGCATCGGCGGCTTCTTCGAGAGGACCTTCGCCCCCAAGGGCCTGGCGCGCATCCACGACGCCCTGCTCGCCAACCTCGCCACCGAGGTCGAGAAGTAGCCGGTGCGGTGACGTGGGGCGGCCGGCGCCGTGAGGCGCACGGCCCCCTCACGGCGCGGCGGGCCGTGCGAGGACGCCCGGCCCCGCCCCGGCGTCCCCGGAGGCGGTTGCGCGGGTGCCGTACCGTCAGGAGCCCCGGCCGGCGGGAGTTCTCCGCAGGCTGGCAGAGCTCCGGCGGCACGACGTAGCGTGAGGCGCATGAAGATCCTCATCAGCGCCGACATGGAGGGCGCCACCGGTGTCACCTGGCCGGCCGACGTGCTGCCGGGCACTCCCCAGTGGGAGCGCTGCCGGTCCATGTTCACCTCCGACGTCGACGCCGCGGTGCGGGGCTTCTTCGACGGCGGCGCCGACGAGGTACTGGTCAACGAGGCGCACTGGACCATGCGCAACCTCCTGCTGGAACGGCTCGACGAGCGGGCCGAGATGCTCACCGGACGGCACAAGTCGCTGTCCATGGTCGAGGGCGTGCAGCACGGCGACGTGGACGGCGTCGCGTTCGTCGGCTACCACGCCGGCGCCGGCATGGAGGGCGTCCTCGCCCACACCTACCTCGCCAACTCCGTCACCGGAGTGTGGCTGAACGGCGAGCGGGCGAGCGAGGGCCTGCTCAACGCCGCCGTCGTCGCCGAGTACGGGGTGCCGGTCGTCCTGGTCACCGGTGACGACGTGGCCTGCGAGGACGCGCTCGGTTACGCGCCCGGGGCGCTGAAGGTCGCGGTCAAGGACCACGTGTCGCGGTACGCGGCGGTGTGCCGGACCCCCGCCCGGACGGCCTCCGACATCCGCGCGGCGGCCGAGGAGGCCGCCGCGCTCGCGGTGCGCCACGAGCCGGTGGCCGCGGGCCCCTTCACCGTCGCGGTGGAGTTCGACGCCGAGCATCTGGCCCTGGCCGCCACCGTCGTACCGGGCGTGGCCCGGACCGGTGAGCGGAAAGTGGCGTACACCAGCGGGACCATGTACGACGGGATCCGCACCTTCAAGGCGGTCACCACGATCGCCTCGGCCGCGGTGGAGGAGCAGTATGGCTGACGAACACGCTCTGGACGAGGTCGTGACCTTCACGTCCGACCTCATCAGGATCGACACCACGAACCGGGGCGGCGGTGACTGCCGGGAGCGGCCCGCCGCCGAGTACGCGGCCGAGCGGCTGGCCGGAGCGGGCCTGGAACCGGTGCTGCTCGAACGCGTCCCCGGCCGGACCAACGTGGTCGCGCGCCTCGAGGGCACCGACCCCACGGCCGACGCGCTCCTCGTCCACGGTCACCTCGACGTCGTACCGGCCGAGGCGGCCGACTGGAGCGTGCACCCCTTCTCCGGCGAGGTGCGCGACGGGGTGGTCTGGGGGCGCGGCGCCGTCGACATGAAGAACATGGACGCGATGATCCTCGCCGTGGTGCGCTCCTGGGCCCGCCAGGGCGTGCGGCCCCGGCGCGACATCGTGATCGCCTTCACCGCCGACGAGGAGGACAGCGCCCGGGACGGCTCCGGCTTCCTCGCCGACCGGCACCCCGGGCTCTTCGAGGGCTGCACCGAGGGCATCAGCGAATCGGGCGCCTACACCGTCCACGACGGCTCCGGCCGGCAGCTCTACCCGATCGCCGCGGGAGAGCGCGGCACGGCCTGGCTGAAGCTCACCGCGCGCGGACGGGCCGGCCACGGCTCCAAGGTCAACCGGGACAACGCGGTGACCCGCCTCGCCGCCGCCGTCGCCCGCATCGGGGAGCACGAGTGGCCGGTGCGGCTCACCCCGACCGTCCGCGCGGCGCTCACCGAACTCGCCGCCCTCTACGGCGTCGACCCCGACCTCTCCGACGTGGACACGCTGCTCACCAAGCTGGGACCGGCCGCGAAACTCGTCGAGCACACCCTCCGCAACAGCAGCAACCCGACGGTGCTGGGCGCCGGCTACAAGGTCAACGTGATCCCCGGCCAGGCCGAGGCGTACGTCGACGGACGGATCCTGCCCGGCGGCGAGGACGACTTCCGCGCCACCCTGGACCGGCTCACCGGGCCCGGCGTGGACTGGGAGTTCCACCACCGGGAGCCGGCCCTCCAGTCGCCGGTGGACTCGACGACGTTCGCCCGGATGCGGGCCGCGGTGCGGGAGTTCGCGCCCGAGGGGCACCCCGTGCCGTACTGCATGTCCGGCGGCACGGACGCCAAGCAGTTCTCCCGCCTCGGCATCACCGGCTACGGCTTCGCCCCGCTGAAACTGCCGGAGGGCTTCGACTACCAGGCCCTCTTCCACGGAGTCGACGAGCGCGTCCCCGTCGAGGCGCTCCACTTCGGCGTCCGCGTCCTCGACCGCTTCCTGCGGACGGTCTGAGCCATGGGGGAGACGGTGCGCATCCTGCCGTACGGCGAGTGGCCCTCGCCCCTCGACGCGGCCACGGCCGCCGCGCACGACGGACGCCCCGAGTACGTGGGGTTCGTCGGGGACGAGGTGTGGTGGACCGAGCCCCGGCCCGCCGAAGGCGGCCGCCGCACCCTGGTGCGCCGGCACTCCGACGGCACCGAGGAGTCCGTCCTGCCCGCGCCCTGGAACGTGCGCAGCCGGGTCCACGAGTACGGCGGACGGCCCTGGGCCGGCTTCGTGCGGGACGACGACCCGCTCGTGGTGTTCGTCGACTTCGCCGACCAGCGCCTCCACCGGTACGCGCCGGGCGGCGAGCCGCTGCCGCTGACCCCCGTCTCCCCGGTGGGGCAGGGGCTGCGCTGGGCCGAGCCGACCTTGCTGCCGGACCGCGGCGAGGTGTGGTGCGTCCTGGAGGAGTCCACCGGCGACGGACCCGATGACGTGCGCCGCGTCCTGGCCGCGGTACCGCTGGACGGATCGGCCGCCGACGACCGCGGTGCCGTGCGCGAACTGACCGACGGCCGGCACCGGTTCGTCACCGGGCCGCGCCTCTCGCCCGACGGGCGGCGCGCCGCCTGGCTGGCCTGGGACCACCCCCGCATGCCCTGGGACGGCACCGAACTCCGCCTCGCCGACGTCACCCCCGACGGCCTCCTGCACGACGTCCGGACCGTGGCCGGCGGACCGGGCGAGGCGATCGCCCAGGCCGACTGGACGCACGACGGCCGGCTGCTCCACACGAGCGACCGCACCGGCTGGTGGAACCTCTACCGCGACGGCGAACCCGTCTGCCCGCGCGAGGAGGAGTTCGGCGGACCGCTGTGGACGCTGGGGTCGCGCTGGTTCACCCCGCTGGACAGCGGTCTGATCGCCGTCCTGCACGGCCGGGGCGCCGCCACGCTCGGCATACTCGACCCGGAGCGGGGCGAGGTCGTCGACGCGGCCGGCCCCTGGACCGATTTCACGCCCACGCTCGCGGCCCACGGCGAGCGCGTGGTGGCCGTCGGGGCGAGCCCGTGCAGCGCCCCCGAGGTCGTCGAGCTGGACACCCGCACCGGCAGGGCCCGGGTGATCGGCGCCCCGCACACGGACGCCGTGGACCCCGCCCACTACCCGCAGCCGCGGGCCCGCACCTTCACCGGGCCGGACGGCCGCGAGATCCACGCCCGGGTGTACCCGCCGCGCAACCCCGGCTGCGCCGGGCCCGACGGCGAACTGCCGCCGTACGTCATCCGGGCGCACGGGGGGCCCACCGGCCGGGCACCCCTCGTGCTCGACCTCGAGATCGCCTACCTCACCTCGCGCGGCTTCGGCGTCGCCGAGGTCGACTACGGCGGCTCCACCGGCTACGGGCGCGCCTACCGGGACCGGCTGCGCGGTCAGTGGGGCGTGGTCGACGTCGAGGACTGCGCCGCCGTCGCGCTCGCCCTCGCCGAGGAGGGCACCGCCGCCCGCGACCGGCTCGCCGTCCGCGGCGGCAGCGCCGGCGGCTGGACCGCGGCCGTCTCCCTGACCACGACCGACGTCTACGCCTGCGGCACCATCCTCTACCCGGTGCTCGACCTGACCGGCTGGGGCCCGGGAGAGACCCACGACTTCGAGTCCCGCTACCTCGAGAGCCTCATCGGCCCGCGGGCCGAGGTCCCCGAGCGGTACGCCGAACGCTCGCCCGCCGCCCACGCCGACCGGCTCACCGCGCCGTTCCTGCTCCTCCAGGGCCTGGACGACCGGATCTGCCCCCCCGTGCAGTGCGAGCGGTTCCTCGCCCGCCTGGAGGGCCGGGACGTGCCGCACGCCTACCTCACCTTCGAGGGAGAGGGACACGGCTTCCGGCGCACCGAGACCATGGTGCGCGCACTGGAGGCCGAACTGTCCCTGTACGCCCAGGTGTTCGGCCTGTCGGTGCCGGACGTGCCGACGCTGGAACTGACCCGGCCGGCCGGGTCGCGCCGGTGAACCGGACCACCGGACCGAGCCGGGCCGAGCCGCTGCGGCGGCCGCCCCGGCTCGCCCCCGGCGCCCGGGTGGCCGTCGTCGCGCCCAGCGGGCCCGTACCGGAGGAACGGCTGCAGGCAGGTCTCGACGTGCTGCGCGGCTGGGACCTCGACCCGGTGGCCGCCCCCCACGTCCTGGACCGCCACGGCCGGTTCGACTACCTGGCCGGCGGCGACGCCGACCGGGCCGCCGACCTGCAGGCCGCCTGGTGCGACCCCGCCGTGGACGCGGTGGTCTGCGCCCGGGGCGGCTACGGCGCGCAGCGCATGGTCGACCTGCTCGACTGGCCGGCGATGCGCGCCGCCGGACCGAAGGTCTTCGTCGGGTTCAGCGACATCACCGCCCTGCACGAGGCGTTCGCGACCAGGCTCGGCCTGGTCACCCTGCACGGGCCGATGGCGGCGGGCGTCGACTTCCTCAAGAACGCCCGCGCGCAGGAGCACCTCAGGGCCACCCTGTTCACGCCCGAGAGCGTCCGCACCCTCGCCTCCGACGGCACCGCGCTGGTCCCCGGCCGGGCGCGCGGCGTCACGCTCGGCGGCTGCCTCGCCCTGCTCGCCGCCGGGCTCGGCACCCCGCACACCAGGGCCCGCGCGCACGGCGGACTGGTGTGCCTGGAGGACGTGGGGGAGGAGCCGTACCGCCTCGACCGGTACCTCACCCAGCTGTCCCGGGCCGGCTGGTTCGACGGGGTGTCGGGGCTGCTGCTCGGCTCCTGGGCGCAGTGCGGCCCGTACGAGAGGGTGCGGGCGCTGCTCGCCGACCGGCTCGGCGGTCTCGGCGTGCCCGTGGCAGAGCAGTTCGGGTTCGGGCACTGCGACGGGGCGCTCACCGTGCCGTTCGGCGTCACGGCGGAACTCGACGCGGACGCGGGCACCCTGACGCTCGACGAACCGGCGCTCGGCTGATCCGGTCCCGCGCGCGGAACCCGGCGTAGGGTGGCGGGGTGCCGCACCCTGCCCCCCGCTACCTCGCCGAAGGCCCCCGCGTGGGCCTGCGCCACTTCACCCACGCGGACGGCGCCGAGTTCACCGCCCGGGCGCGGGAGAGCAAGGAACTGCACCACCCCTGGCTGTTCCCGCCGGACAGCGCCTCGGCGTACTCCGCGTACGCGCAGCGGCTGATCGAGGACCCGACCAAGGCCGGCTTCCTGGTCTGCGAGAAGGCGGACACCGGCGCGGGCCCGGACGGCGGGGGCCGGGACGGCTCCATCGCCGGGTTCATCAACATCAACAACATCGTGCACGGCGCGTTCCAGTGCGGCGTCCTGGGGTACGGCGCGTTCGCGCACGCGGCGGGGCGCGGGCTGATGGGCGAAGGGCTGGACCTCGTGGTACGGCACGCGTTCGGACCGATGCGGCTGCACCGGCTGGAGATCAACGTGCAGCCCGCCAACGCCGCCTCCATCGCGCTGGCCCGCGGTCGCGGCTTCCGCCTGGAGGGGTTCTCGCCGGACATGCTCTTCGTCGACGGGGCCTGGCGCGACCACGAGCGCTGGGCCCTCACCCGCGAGATGCGGGGAGCGGGCTGACCGCACCGTACGCGCCGGCGCGTACG
>NZ_LIRG01000121.1 GCF_001419695.1 Streptomyces prasinopilosus | reverse complement strand
GTGTCCGGGTGGTCGGCGCCGAGGGCGCTCCCGCGCAGCGAGTGCACGGCGCGGGACTCGGCGAGGGCCTCGACCCAGCGGCCGAGCCGGCCGAGACAGACGGCCAGGCCGTGCCGGGCGCGCAGGGTCTCGGAGTGGGTGGGCCCCTGGACCCGGGTGCGGTCCTCGGCCAGGCCCCGGTAGAGGTCGAGGGCCTGCGCGGTGCGGCCGAGCCGGCCGAGCCCGACGCCGATCTCGTGGCGGGCGGCGAGCGTGTCGGCGTGGTCCGGGCCGAGCGCCCGCGCGCGGGCCCCGGCGACCTCGCGGTAGGTCTCCAGGGCTTCCGCCCACCGCCCGAGCTGTCCGAGGGTGTGGGCGACTTCGCAGCGGGTGACCAGGGTGTCCGGGTGTTCGGGGCCGAGCACCCGGGCGCGGGCGGCGGCCACCTCGCGCGCGGTGCTGTACGAGTCCTCCAGACGGCCGAGCCTGCCGAGGTTGGAGGCGAGGTCGTGCCGGCAGCGCAGGGTCTCGGGGTGGTCGGCCCCCATGGTGCGCTCGCGGGCCGAGAGCACCGACAGGTACACCTGGTGGGCGTCGAGGGGCCGGCCCGACCGGGCGAGGACGTACGCCGTTTCCTGGCGGACGGCGAGGGTGTCGGGGTGCTCGGGGCCGAGCGTGCGGAGCCGGGCCTCGGCCACGTGCTGGTACGCGCGCAGGGCGTCGGCGGCGCGGCCGGTGCGGCTGAGGGCGAGGGCGATCTCGTGACGGCTGGCGAGGGTGTCGGGGTGGTGCGGGCCGAGGAGGTGCTCGCGCTCCGCGGCGACCGCGCGGTGCACCTCCCCCGCCTCCGCCCAGCGGCCCAGGCGGCCGAGGCTCAGGCCCGCGTTGTGCCGTCCGGCCAGCGCGGCCAGGGCCTCGGGTGCCGGGGCGGGACGTTCCTGTGCCGGGGGCGGTGCGGCCCGGCCGGCCGCGGGGCGGGCGATCCATTCGCCGGACAGGCCGGCTGCCGGATCCGGGGGCGCGGTGCGCGGTCCGGCGAGGACCGCCTTGCGGCCGGTGGTCATGCCCCGCGTCCAGGAGGGAAGCCGGGGCACGGGCCCCGGCTGCCCGGGCCGGGCGCCCGGAGGGGGCGGGGCCGCCGGGCCGCCCGCGCCGGGCGTCCCCACGGGGCGCAGCCGGGCCGTCGCCGCGGCCGGCGGCAGCTCCGGCGCGGCCCGCAGCGCGCCGATCCGGCGGGCCAGCTCGTGTGCGCTGCCGGGGCGTCCGGCGGGTTCCTTGGCCAGCAGGTCGAGGATGATCCGCTCCAGGCGTCCGGGCAGGTCGGCCCGCAGGCCGCGCGGCGGCCGCGGCGGGGTGTCCCGGTGGCCGACGAGGACGGCCCACGCGTCGCCGAGGTCGAACGGCGGCACCCCGGTGGCGATCTCGTAGAGCACGCAGCCGAAGGAGTACAGGTCGCTGCGCCGGTCGACGTCGGTGCCGCTGATCTGCTCGGGCGACATGTAGTGCGGGGTGCCCATCGCCACGCCGGTGCCGGTCAGCCGGGAGGTGAACCCGATGTCCTGGGCGAGGCGGGCGATGCCGAAGTCGCAGATCTTCACCGTGCCGTCGGCGAGCCGCACGATGTTGGCGGGTTTCAGGTCCCGGTGCACGATGCCCTGGTCGTGGGTGTGGGCGAGGGCGGCGGCGACCTGCTCGGCGATGTCCACCACCTCGTCGACCGGCAGCGGGCGCCGCTCGTTGTCCTCCAGGACCCGGCTGAGGTCGCGGCCCTGGAGCAGCTCCATCACCAGGTACAGCACGCCGTCGTGCTCGCCGAAGTCGTGCACCACGGTGATCCCGCGGTGCTGCAGGGACGCCGCCACCCGGGCCTCCCGCCGGAACCGCTCGCGCAGCACCCGGCCGAACGCGTGGTCGTGCCGCGCGCCCGCCGGCTCGAGGCACTTCACCGCGACCTCTCTGCCGAGCGACTCGTCGCGCGCCCGCCACACCTCCCCCATGCCGCCGCGCCCGATCCGGTCGACCAGCCGGTACCGGCCGTGGAGC
>NZ_LIRG01000120.1 GCF_001419695.1 Streptomyces prasinopilosus | reverse complement strand
GTACGGGACAATCGGAGGCACCCGTCCCGCCGTCTCCCACCCCACCCCGTGCGAGCCCCGCGGGTGCCCTGTTGTTCCGAACCACGCGGAGGAACCGTGTCCGGATTCGTCGAGAAGCCCGAGCCGATCCAGGTTCCGGGTCTGGTGCATCTGCACACCGGAAAGGTGCGCGAGCTGTACCGGAACGAGGCGGGTGACCTCGTGATGGTCGCCAGTGACCGCATCTCCGCCTACGACTGGGTGCTGCCGACCGAGATCCCGGACAAGGGCAGGGTCCTCACCCAGCTCTCCCTGTGGTGGTTCGACCAGCTCACCGACCTGGTCCCGCACCACGTCCTGAGCACCGGACTGCCCGCGGGGGCCCCCGCCGACTGGGAGGGCCGCACCCTCGTCTGCAAGTCGCTGCGGATGGCCCCCGTGGAGTGCGTGGCCCGCGGCTACCTCACCGGTTCGGGCCTCGCCGAGTACCGGGAGTCCCGTACGGTCTGCGGCCTGGCCCTTCCCGAGGGGCTGGTGGACGGGTCGGAGCTGCCCGGTCCGATCTTCACCCCGGCCACCAAGGCCGCCGTCGGCGAGCACGACGAGAACGTCTCCTACGAGGAGGTCGCCCGCCAGGTCGGCGCCGAGACCGCGGCACGGCTGCGGCAGGCCACCCTCGCCGCGTACACCCGGGCCCGCGACATCGCCCGGGAACGGGGCATCATCCTCGCAGACACCAAGTTCGAGTTCGGCTTCGACGGCGACACGCTGGTGCTGGCGGACGAGGTGCTCACCCCGGACTCCTCCCGCTTCTGGCCGGCCGACCGGTGGGAGCCGGGCCGCGCGCAGCCCTCGTACGACAAGCAGTACGTGCGGGACTGGCTGACCTCCGCCGAGTCGGGCTGGGACCGCGGGGGCGAGCAGCCCCCGCCGGCGCTGCCGCAGCACGTCGTGGACGCGACCCGGGCGAAGTACGTGGAGGCGTACGAGCGTCTGACGGGCCTCGGCTGGAGCTGAGGCCCGGAGCCCGGCACCCGGCCTGAGGACCGGGGCCCGGAGCCGGGGTTCCAGGCCCGGGGCCCGAGACCTGCCCCCCGGGGTCCGGCCGTGTGCCGGGCCCCGCTCCGGGGCCCTCGCACCGGACGGGCCGTCCGCGCGGCGCACCGGGTGCGCACGAAGAAGACCCCGGTCCGAGGGACCGGGGTCTTTCCACTGCCGAGCGGACGACGAGGTTCGAACTCGCGACCTCAACCTTGGCAAGGTTGCGCTCTACCAACTGAGCTACGTCCGCGTGCGCCGTGGCGCGAGAGCAACTATACCCAACCCCGCTCGCGCGCGAGCCGCACCGCGGCGTGACGGTTCTCCGCACCGAGCTTCGTGGCGGCGGACGACAGGTAGTTCCGCACGGTCCCCTGGGACAGCGCGGCCCGTTCCGCGATCTCCGCCACGGGAGCCCCGTCGGCCGCGAGTTCCAGCACCTCGGCCTCACGCGCGGTCAGCGGCGAGTCACCGGCGGCGATCGCGTCGGCCGCCAACTCGGGATCCACGTAACGGTTTCCCGCGTGCACGGTGCGGATGATCTCGGCGAGGTGCTGCGCGCTGACGGTCTTGGGGACGAAGCCGCGCACCCCCGCCGCGAGGGCCCGCTTCAGATGCCCGGGACGCCCGTGACTGGTCACGATCAGCACGCGGCAGCCGGGGAGTTCCGTCCGCAGGGATGTGGCGACCTTCACACCGTCGGCGCCGGGCATCTGCAGATCGAGCACGGCGACGTCGGGGACGTGGGCCCGCGCCATCGCCAGGGCCTCCGGGCCGGAGGCCGCCTCGGCGACGACCAGGAGGTCGTCCTCCAGGGACAGCAGGGTGGCGAGCGCCCCCCGGATCAGGTGCTCGTCGTCGGCGAGCAGCAGCCGGACGGGCGGGCGCGGTGCCGGCGTCACCGGGTGACCCCGTTTCCGGATCCCGCCGGACGGGAGGCCGCCGCCGCGGACGCGGTCCCCCGGGCCGAGGGGTCGGGGGGATCGTCCCCGGACGCCGCCGCTCCCGGACCCGACGGCACCTCGGCCGTCAGCAGGAACCGTCCGTCCCCGGCCGGCCCGGCCCGCAGCGTGCCGCCGATCTCCGCCAGCCGCTCGCGCAGGCCGATGAGGCCGGAGCCCCGGCCCGGCCCGCCGGCGCCGTCCGGCGCCCCGTCGTTCTCCACCGTCAGCACCACGTGCCCCTCCCGCACCCGTACCTCCACCGCGCACCAGCGCGGGTCTCCGTGCCGCAGCACGTTGGTCGCCGCCTCCCGTACCACCCAGCCCAGCGCGGACTGGGTCTGCGCGGGGAGCGCGACCGCGGGGCCGGTGACCGTGCAGTCGATGCCGGCCGCGGTCAGCACCCCCTTCGCGCCCGCGAGTTCGCCGCTCAGGTCGGCCTCGCGGTAGCCGCGTACGACCTCGCGCACCTCCCGCTGGGTCTCGTGCGCCAGCCGCTGCACCTCGACCATCTGCGCCACCGCCTCCGGCCGTTCGCGCTGGGCCAGCTGGACGGCCAGCTCGCTCTTCAGCGCGATCACGGCGAGGTTGCGGCCCATCACGTCGTGCAGGTCCCGGCCGAAGCGCAGCCGTTCCTCCGCGACGGCGAGCCGGGTACGGGTCTCACGCGCTTCGTCGAGTTCGTGGACGACGTTGAGCAGCCAGAGCGAGAGGACGTAGGTGAGGGTGAAGAACCCGGCGGCGAGCAGCACCATCACCACGGCGGTCAGCGCCACGGCGCCGAGGGCGCCGCAGACGAGGGCCACCAGTCCCGAGCCCGCCGCGAAGCCCGGCACCACGGCGAGCGCCCACCGGCGGTTCCGCATGCCGAGCGTGAACGTCCCCGCGCCGAAGGCCATGACGAGCGTGAACGTCCCGAAGGCGCCCTCGTCGACGTTCCGGTCCGTTCCGCCGAGGCTGCCGGGCCCGGTGACCACGAGGGCCGCCGCCGCGACGGCCACGGTGCTGGTTCCGAGGATCCACAGCGACCGCGTCGGCCTGGTCCGCTGCCCGCGGTGCCAGTCCAGCGACCGCGAGGCGAACACACCGCAGAGCGCGCAGTGCCCGGCGACGAGGAGGATCAGCAGGACCGTCGGGCCCGGCTCATCCGACCCGCTCCGCTCGCCCCGCGCCAGGTCTGCGAGCAGCGGCCCGCCGGCCACCGAGAACTCGACCACCATCATGAAGTGGAACGACCACCGGGTGTACGCCTCCACCTTCGCCAGGGTGCTCTTGCGCCGCCACCAGCGACCCGGACCGCGGATGTCCTTGCCCGGCCTGCCCATGTCTTCGCCCGCCTCGCTCCCCGGGCCGCCCTCACGCCCGCGTCCTCCCGTGCCCGCGCGTTCCCGTCCTCGCGTGCTCCCGTGCCCGTGCACTCCCGTGCCCGGGTGCCTCAGCGCCGCGGTTCCCAGCGGAACCACCGGCGTACGGCGAACGCCGCCAGCAGCACCCAGGCCACACCGGCCGCCACGGCGAACAGGGTCTCGGAGCCCGACAGGTTGCCCGTGAAGCCGCCGCGCAGCAGGGTCATGGCGGGGGTGAGGGGCAGCAGTTCGCAGAAGGAGGCCAGCCGGTCGGGCAGCACCTCCAGCGGAACCATCATCCCGGAGCCCAGCATCGAGACCATGAGCACCGGCATCGCGGTGACCTGCGCGCTCTCGGTGGTCCGGGTGAAGCCCGCGGTGACGGCGGCGAGCGCCGCGCACAGCACCAGGCCCAGCAGCAGCCCCAGCACGGACAGGTGGACGGCCTCCGGCGCGGCCACGTCCAGCAGCAGCGCGCAGCCCGCCGCCAGCAGCAGCGACTGCACCAGCCCGGTCGCGAGGGACGGCAGCGAGGCCCCGCACAGGATCTCGACGTCCCGCAGCTCGCCGGTGCGCAGCCGCTTCAGCACCAGTTCCTCGCGCCGGGTGACGAAGACGCCGACGAGCGACGAGTAGACGGCGAACAGCAGCGAGAAACCGATCGCGCCGGGCAGGATCACCGCGCCGAGGCTCAGTCCCACCTCGTCGAGGTCCATCTTGTCGGCCGCCGAGTACAGGCTGAGCGGCAGCACCAGCGGCACGAACAGCGCGGCGAAGAGCGTGCCCCTGCTGCGCCCCAGCAGCGTCAACTCCGCGCGGGCGAGGGCCCGCATGCGTCCGGCGGGGGTGCTGGCCGCGGTGTTGCGTCCGCTCCCCGCCCCGGCCGCTCCTGCGGCCGGCGCCTCGGTGGTGTCGGTGGTGTCGGTGGTGCGGTTCGTATCGGTCTTGTCGGCCGTGGGGGCCGCGCCGGCCGTCTCGCTCATGCCGCGTACTCCTTTCCGGTGGTGGTGTTCTTCCCCTGCTCGGGGAGGTCGTGTGCGGAGGCCTCGCGGGCTATGCCGAGGAACGCCTCCTCCAGCGACGCCGAGCGCACGTCCAGGCCCTTCAGCTCCACGCCGGTCCGCTCGGCCCACACCAGCAGGCGGGTGGCGGCCCGTTGCAGCTCCCGGGTGTGCAGCCGGACGGTCCGCCCGTCCAGCTCGTGCCCGGTCACGCCCAGCTCGTCGAGCGGGGGCAGGTCGCCGGGGAAGTAGCCCGTGGGCAGTTCGAAGGTGATCCGGGACGGCTGCGCGGCGGTCACCTCGGCGGGCGTGCCGGTGGCGGCGATGCGCCCCTTGTGCATGATCGCGAGGCGGTCGGCCAGTGACTCGGCCTCTTCCAGGTAGTGGGTGGTCAGCAGCACGGTGGTGCCGTTGTCGCGCAGGGCCCGCACCAGTCGCCAGGTGTCCCGCCGCCCTTCGGCGTCCAGCCCGGTCGTCGGCTCGTCGAGGAACAGCACCTCGGGGTCGCCGAGCAGCGCGAGGGCCAGGTCGAGGCGGCGCCGCTCACCCCCGGACAGCTGCTTGACCCGCACGTCGTCCTTGCCGGCCAGGCCGACCAGCGGCAGGACCTCCTGCGGGGGGCGGGCGCCGCTGACGGAGCCGGCCCACATCCGCGCGGTCTCCCGCACGGTCAGGTCGGAGGGGAAGCCTCCTTCCTGGAGCATCACACCGGTGCGGGGCCGCACCGCGGCGCGCTCGGTGTACGGATCACGCCCGAAGATCCTGACCTGCCCGCCGGACGGCACCGCGAGGCCCTCCAGCAGTTCGACGGTGGAGGTCTTGCCCGCGCCGTTGGTGCCGAGCAGGGCGAAGACCTCTCCGCGCCGGGCGGAGAAACTGACCCCGCGCACGGCCTCGAACCCGCCCCCGTACACACGGCGCAGGTCGGTGACCTCAATCACGTGTTCGTTCAGTTGCATGGCTCGATCATCCCGGTCGTGCCGGCGGGGCGGCAGTGCGCCCCGTCATCGGCGCGCATGACAAATGTCAGAAGCCCGTCCGGGCCCGGAACACGGGGTCCGGGGCACGGGAGGCGGAGGGGGCGGCGCACAGCGGGAGAGACCACGGGCGCACGAAAAGACCCCGGTCCGATGGACCGGGGTCTGATTCCCGAGCGGACGACGAGGTTCGAACTCGCGACCTCAACCTTGGCAAGGTTGCGCTCTACCAACTGAGCTACGTCCGCATTGCTCCCGACCGGCTTTCACCGATCGGTGCGAGCACCAGCCTACCCGATCGAGTGGACTGATCGGTACGGCTACGCAGAGCGGGTGACAGGAATTGCACACTGCGCCTTCCCCCTGGAAGGGGGATGTTCTACTACTGAACTACACCCGCATGTACTCCGTGGGCCGGACCTTTCGGCCTTGCCCCTCGGCGTGCTCCAGACTCTAGCTGATCAATGGGGGTGCTGCGCAAGTCGGCTGCTGGAGGGGGCCGGTGGCCGGGAGTCCCGGCGGTGGGCGCCGGTCGCGGACGCCGGTCACGGGTGCCGGTC
This sequence comes from Streptomyces prasinopilosus, assembly GCF_001419695.1. GTDB lineage: Bacteria > Actinomycetota > Actinomycetes > Streptomycetales > Streptomycetaceae > Streptomyces > Streptomyces prasinopilosus. The sequence continues at coordinate 7,873 of NZ_LIRG01000120.1, read as the reverse complement.
GCCGGCGTCCCCGCCCCGTCGCGCCGCCCGTGCCCGGGCCGGCCGGGGCCGGTCCCGCGGCGGCCGCGACCCGTCCGTCCGGTCGCTCCCGCGCGTGAGCCGGTCCCACGGCGCCCGGCCGCCCGACCCGTGGCCGGCCGGCCGCTCGCGGGTCCCCTCACCGCGCCGCCGCGAACGCCTCGTAGACCCGCTTGGGGATCCGCCCCCGGGTGGGGACGTCCATCTGGTTCGACTGGGCCCAGGCGCGCACGGCCGCCGGGTCCGGGGCGACCTCCGTCTGCCGGTACGCCCGCCCCGAACGGGAACGCTTGCGGCCGGCCTCCACGTAGGGCGCGAGCGCCTTCCGCAGTCCGTCGGCGTTGACCTTGTTGAGGTCGATCTCGTACGACTTGCCGTCGAGTCCGAAGGCGATCGTTTCCGCCGCTTCCGAGCCGTCGATGTCGTCGAAGAGAGTGACCACGACCTTCTGCGCCACGAATATCGGTCCCTTCGTGCGACACCTCTGCGGTGACGTCCGCGATGACGTGCCGGAGCGTCGCTGAGATGTCGGCTGTCCGCCTGTAATCGGGCAAAGTATCTGCTAATGACAATTCATTTGTACAGTGCCCGGCATTGCATTGTGAAGCCCGACTAAATCTGTCCGCGTGTCCGGTGCGCAATAGCGATACGAGACAGAACGCGGATCTTTCCCGGATCTTTTCCCGGAGGCGCCCCCGGGGTGCCGAATCGTGATCGCGGTCACGTAGATTCCTCCAACGCTACTCGCGTAGAAATTTTGTACGGGTAGTCTGAAGGAACCTGCTCAGCACCACACACCGGGAGTGCCAGTGGCACGCGTCGTAGTCGACGTCATGCTCAAGCCGGAGATCCTCGACCCCCAGGGCCAGGCGGTGCAGCGCGCACTGCCGCGGCTGGGATTCGAAGGGATCTCGGACGTCCGCCAGGGAAAGCGATTCGAACTGGAAGTTGACGGGCCGGTCGACGAGGCCGCGCTCGCCCGCATCCACGATCTTGCGGAATCCTTCCTCGCCAACACCGTGATCGAGGACTTCACCGTCAGGGTCGAGGAAGTCGCGGAGGCCGTGAAGTGACCGCTCGTATCGGCGTCGTCACTTTCCCGGGCAGCCTCGACGACCGCGACAGCCGGCGCGCGATCCGGCTCGCGGGCGCCGAGCCGGTCGCCCTGTGGCACAAGGACAAGGACCTCCACCAGGTCGACGCCGTGGTGCTCTGCGGCGGATTCTCCTACGGCGACTACCTGCGCGCCGGGGCCATCGCCCGTTTCTCGCCGGTGATGGACACCGTCATCGAGCAGGCGAAGGCGGGGCTGCCGGTCCTCGGCATCTGCAACGGCTTCCAGATCCTCACCGAGGCGCACCTGCTCCCCGGCGGCATGCTCGGCAACGACCACCTGCACTTCATCTGCCGCGACCAGAAGCTGCGGGTGGAGAACGCGGACACCGCCTGGACCGGCGACTACACCGCCGGGCAGGAGATCAGCATCCCGCTGAAGAACATGGACGGCCGCTACGTCGCCGACCGGCGCACGCTGGACGAGCTCGAGGCCGAGGGCCGGGTCGCCTTCCGCTACGTCACCGACGGCGAGGCCGCCGACGGCTACGGCAACCCCAACGGCTCGCTCAACGACATCGCCGGCATCACCAACGCGGCGGGCAACGTCGTCGGCCTGATGCCGCACCCCGAGCACGCCGTCGAGCCGCTGATCGGCACCGGCCGCACCGACGGTCTCCCGTTCTTCACCTCGATCCTCAAGAAGCTGGTCAACGCATGAGCAGGACGCCTCTGGACACGGTCGAGCACGCGGCCGGGACCCCCGACGTCGAGCTGCCCTGGGCCGAGCTCGGCCTGAAGAAGGACGAGTACGAGCGGGTGGTGGAGATCCTCGGCCGCCGCCCGACCGGCGCCGAACTCGCCATGTACTCGGTGATGTGGTCCGAGCACTGCTCGTACAAGTCCTCCAAGGTCCACCTCCGCCAGTTCGGCGAGAAGGCCCCCGAGTCCGACGCGATGCTCGTCGGCATCGGCGAGAACGCCGGCGTCGTCGACGTCGGCCAGGGCTACGCGGTGACCTTCAAGGTCGAGTCGCACAACCACCCGTCCTACGTCGAGCCCTACCAGGGCGCCGCGACCGGCGTCGGCGGCATCGTCCGCGACATCATCGCGATGGGCGCCCGCCCGGTCGCCGTCGTGGACCCGCTGCGCTTCGGCGCCGCCGACCACCCCGACACCAAGCGCGTGCTGCCCGGCGTCGTCGCCGGCATCGGCGGCTACGGCAACTGCCTGGGCCTGCCCAACATCGGCGGCGAGGTCGTCTTCGACGCCTGCTACCAGGGCAACCCGCTGGTCAACGCGGGCGCCATCGGCGTCATGCGGCACGAGGACATCCACCTCGCCAAGGCCTCCGGCGCGGGCAACAAGGTCATCCTCTACGGGGCCCGGACCGGAGGCGACGGCATCGGCGGCGCCTCCATCCTCGCCTCCGAGACCTTCGACGACGCCAAGCCCTCCAAGCGCCCCGCCGTCCAGGTCGGCGACCCCTTCCAGGAGAAGCTCCTCATCGAGTGCACCCTGGAGGCGTTCCGGGAGAAGCTGGTCGTCGGCATCCAGGACCTGGGGGCCGCGGGCCTGTCCTGCGCCACCTCCGAGCTGGCCTCCAACGGCTCCGGCGGCATGCGCGTCACCCTCGACGACGTACCGCTGCGCGACTCCACGCTCTCGCCCGAGGAGATCCTCATGAGCGAGTCCCAGGAGCGCATGTGCGCGGTGGTGGAGCCGGGGAAGGTCGACCGCTTCCTCGAGATCTGCGAGAAGTGGGACGTCATCGCCACCGTCATCGGCGAGGTCACCGACGGCGACCGCCTGGAGATCTACTGGCACGGCGGCAAGATCGTCGACGTCGACCCGCGCACCGTCGCCCACGACGGCCCGGTCTACGAGCGCCCCTACGCCCGCCCCGACTGGCAGGACGCGCTCCAGGCCGACGACGCGAACAAGCTGCCCCGGCCGCAGACGTCCGAGGAGCTCAGGGACCAGGTCCTGAAGCTCGTCGGCTCGCCCAACCAGGCCTCGAAGCAGTGGATCACCCAGCAGTACGACCACTTCGTGCAGGGCAACACGGTCCTCGCCCAGCCCGAGGACTCCGGCATGATCCGGATCGACGAGGAGACCGGCCTCGGCGTCGCCATCGCGACCGACGGCAACGGCCGGTACGCCAAGCTCGACCCGTACACGGGCGCGCAGCTCGCGCTCGCCGAGGCGTACCGGAACGTGGCGACGACCGGCGCCAAGCCCCTCGCCGTCTCCGACTGCCTGAACTTCGGCTCGCCCGAGGACCCGGCCGTCATGTGGCAGTTCGCGGAGGCCGTGCGCGGTCTGGCCGACGGCTGCCTGCAGCTCGGCACCCCGGTGACCGGCGGCAACGTCTCGCTCTACAACCAGACCGGCGAGGCCGCCATCCACCCGACCCCGGTGGTCGCGGTCCTCGGCGTCATCGACGACGTGGCGCGGCGCACGCCGGTCGCCTTCCAGGAGGAGGGGCAGCTGCTCTACCTCCTCGGCGACACCCGTGAGGAGTTCGGCGGTTCGGCCTGGTCCCAGGTCGTCCACGACCACCTCGGCGGCCTGCCGCCCGCGGTCGACCTGGAGCGCGAGCGCCTCCTCGGCGAGATCCTGATCTCCGCCTCCCGCGACGGCATGATCGACTCCGCGCACGACCTGTCCGACGGCGGTCTGGTCCAGGCCGTGGTCGAGTCGGCGCTGCTGGGCGGCAAGGGCGCGCGGCTCGTCGTGCCGGACGGGCTGGACGCGTTCACGTTCCTGTTCTCCGAGTCGGCCGGCCGCGCGGTCGTGGCCGTGCCGCGTTCGGAGGAGCTCCGCTTCACCGACATGTGCGGTGTCCGCGGCCTCCCGGCGACGCGCATCGGCGTCGTCGACGGGGACACGGTGGAACTCCAGGGCGAGTTCACGCTCACCCTCGCGGAACTGCGCGAGACCCACGAGGCGACCATCCCGGCCCTGCTGGCCTGACCGGCTCGCGCCTCCCCCGTACGGTCCTTCCCGTACGCACGAAGCCCCCGCCCCGACCAGGGCGGGGGCTTCGTGCGTGGAACGGGCCGCCGGGCGGGAGGACAGGACGGGAGGGCCGGAAGGGGTTGCAGGGAATTACGTAGTTACGTAATCTCAGAATCGTGAACCTCGAAGAACGCGTCGCCGACATCGAACGCCGGCTCGCCGCACTGGAGACGGCCGGGGCGGCGGGGACGGCGCGCCCCGACGCCCACCCGGGGGAGGGCGACTTCTGGGCACTGGAAGGGCTGAGGAACCAGCTCACCGAGCTGAAGGCGGCCGACGGCGGTGTGCTGTTCACCGGCGCGGTCCGGCTGCCGACCGGCGAGCGGTACGAGTGGCAGCACGGCGCCCTCACCGCGGGACTGCTGGACGAGGACTGGCCGGCCGCCGCCGAGCCGCTCGCCGCCCTCGGCCACCCGGTCCGGCTGCGGCTGCTCCGCGAGATCCTCGGCGGCCGGCGCACCGCCGCCGAACTCGCCGAGCTGGACGGAGTCGGCACGACCGGCCAGATCTACCACCACCTGCGCCAGCTCACCGGCGCCGGCTGGCTGCACACCACCGGCCGGGGCCGCCACGAGGTGCCGGCGGGCCGGGTCGTACCGCTGCTGGTGCTGCTGTCCGCCGCGCTGACCTGACCGCACCCACGACCACCAGGGGGAACCATGTCCGCACGCAAGATCGTCATGAGGACCTTCCGGGGTCTGCAGTGGGGCCCCGTCGCCCTGGTGACCGTCTACGTCCTCCTCGGCTGGGACTACCCGATCCTGTGGAACACGCTGCCGCTGCTCCTGGCCTACCTCTTGATCGCCGTGGTCAACCGGTGGGGCGGCGGCGCCCCGGACCACCCGCGCCGCGCGCGTGAACCGGTCGAGGTCGACCCGCCCGTGACCGGCCGCTGGTCCGCGCTGAACAGCCCGGCCGACCGCACCCCGAGCCACGGCACCCACGCCTACGGCCAGACGTACGCCATCGACGTCGTCGCCGAACCCGAGCCGGGCGCCCGCCCCGGGTTCTCCGTGCTGTGGCCGCCCGCCCGCCGCCCCGACGCCTTCCCCGCGTTCGGCGCTCCCCTGCGCGCGGTCGCCGACGCCACGGTCGTCCGCGTGTCCGACGGGCAGCGCGACCACCTCAGCCGTGCCTCGCTGCCCGGACTGCTGTACCTGATGCTCGTCGAGGGCTCGGTGCGCGAGATGAGCGGGGTCCACCGGATCGTCGGCAACCACCTGGTGCTCGACCTCGGCGACGGGATGTACGCCGCCTACGCGCACGTGCGGCGCGGCTCCTTCACCGTCCGCGAGGGCGACCGGGTGCGGGCCGGACAGGTGCTCGCCCGCTGCGGCAACTCGGGCAACTCCTCGGAGCCGCACCTGCACTTCCAGCTGATGGACGGCCCCGACCCGGACACCGCGCGGGGCGTCCCGTTCACCTGGCGCGGCGTCGGCGTCCCCCGGGGCGGCGAGGTGTTCGACGCCCCCGAACCGACGCCGGCCGCCCCCGAACCGGCACCGGCCGCCCCCGCATAGGCTGCCGCCATGCCCCCGGCCAAGAAGCGCACCCGCTCCTACGACCCCGCCAGGACCCGAGCCGCCGTACTGGCCCAGTTCGAGAACGTCCGCGCGGCCGTCCGGACCCTCACCCCCGAGCAGCTGGCGCTGCCCACCCGCCTCGGCGACTGGACCGTGCGGGACCTGGTCGCGCACCTGGCCCTGACCGCCGGGAGCGTCGGCCGGGCCCTGGAGCGGGACGCACCGGCGAAGCCCGACCTCGCCCTGCCGGACTACGCCTTCGCGACCGCCGCCCACGCCGGCGCCGTCGCCGAGGGCTCCCGGGACCTCGCCGGGGCGACCCCCGACCTCGACGCCCTGCTCACCCGCACCGGGCAGGACCTGGCCCGGCACCTCGCCGACGCCCCGCCCGCCCGCGTCCTCGCGACGCGGGCCGGCGCCATGACCCTCACCGACCTCCTGGTCACCCGTGCCGTCGAGCTCGTCGTGCACACCGACGACCTCAACGCCGCCGTGCCCGGCCTCGACGTCCCCCACGACCGCCAGGCCCTCGCCGCCTGCACCCGGATGCTGGCCGACACGCTCGCCGCGAAGGCGCCCGGCGGCTCGACGGAGGTGCGGATCCCGCCGTACGCGGTCGTCCAGTGCGTGCAGGGCCCGCGGCACACCCGGGGCACCCCGCCCAACGTCGTCGAGACCGACCCGCTGACCTGGCTCCGCCTGGCCACCGGGCGCACGACGTGGCAGGACGCGGTGGCCGGCGGCACGGTCGGCGCGAGCGGGGAGCGGGCGGACCTCGGCCCGTACCTGCCGCTGATGACATGAGGCGGCGACGGCGGCCGGCGTGAGGGGAACCGGGAACGCCCCGCCCCCGTCGAAGCGGCATGGACACGCACAGGCACCAGCAGCGCAGGCGTCGCACCGCCCTCGCGGCGGCCACCGCGGCCCTCCTCGTCCCCGTCACGGCGGCCTGCGGAAGTGAGCAGGCGGGCGCGGGAGGGAACGCCGCACGGACGACGGGCGCGGACAGCGCCACGGCCGGCACGACGCAGCGGTCCCTCACCGGCATCCGCTGGAACGTCGACAGCGTCACCGCGGACGGCACCACGCACCGCGCCACCTCCGACGCGTACATGATCCTGACCGAGGACGGCGGGGTCGAGGGCAGCTACGGCTGCAACAGCTTCCGGGGCCAGACCGTCCCCGAGGGCGACCGCGTCCGGCTCGAGGACCTCCGGAGCACCGCCGTCGCCTGCGACGGCCCGGGCAGGGAGTTCGACCACGCGCTCCTGGACGCGTTCACCGGCGACGGCCCCCGGGCCGAGATGAAGGACGGCCGCCTCACCCTCACCTCCGAGGACGGCACCACCGTCCGCTTCAGCGAGGGCGGCGGGGACACCCCCCTGCACGGCACCAGGTGGAGGATCACCTCCCCCGACGCCGCGGGCCGCGCCCACCTCACCTTCGACAAGGAGGAGGGCACCGTCTCCGGAAGCCTCGGCTGCAACAAGGTGAACGCCGGGGCCACCGTCCGCGACGGCCATATCACCGTCGGCACGCCCACCACGACCCGAATGGTGTGCGAAGACTCACTCATGAAGGCCGAGAAGCAGCTGCTGCGGTTCTTCGGCACCACGCTCGACTATCGGGTCGACCACCGGAGCATGACGCTGACCAGCGAAAACGGAGGAACCGTCAACGCCTTCGCCGCGCCCTGAGCCACGGCGGGGACCGCGTACCCAATTCGGAGCAGCACGCGGCCTCGCCTACACTCGGGGACGTGCCACGTGGTGACGGACGACTCAACCACGACCTGCTCCCCGGAGAGAAGGGCCCCCAGGACGCCTGCGGCGTCTTCGGTGTCTGGGCTCCGGGCGAAGAGGTCGCCAAGCTCACGTACTTCGGGCTCTACGCCCTCCAGCATCGGGGCCAGGAATCCGCGGGTATCGCGGTCAGCAACGGCTCCCAGATCCTCGTCTTCAAGGACATGGGCCTGGTGTCCCAGGTCTTCGACGAGACCTCGCTCGGTTCGCTCCAGGGACATATCGCGGTCGGTCACGCCCGCTACTCGACCACCGGCGCCTCCGTGTGGGAGAACGCCCAGCCCACCTTCCGCGCCACCGCGCAGGGATCGATCGCGCTCGGCCACAACGGCAACCTGGTCAACACGGCGGAACTCGCCGAACTGGTCGCCGAACTCCCCAAGGAGAACGGCCGCGCCCCCAAGGTGGCGGCCACCAACGACACCGACCTGATCACCGCCCTGCTGGCCGGCCAGC
>NZ_LIRG01000012.1 GCF_001419695.1 Streptomyces prasinopilosus | reverse complement strand
GCCGTACTCGACGCGGGCCGCCGCGTGTTCGTACTGGCAGGGCGACGCCTCCAGGCAGGCGACGGCCCGGGCGGCGAGCCGCACCGCCCGCCGGCCGGTCTCCAGGGCGGCGGCGCAGCGCAGGGCCTCGCCCATGGCGGTGTCCGTGCCGAAGCGCTCGGCCCGGTCGCGGTACTCGGCGGCGAGCCGGGCGGCACGGGCCGGGTCCTCGGTGGCGAGGGCGCGGGCGAGGTCGGCGGCCCAGAACAGGTGGACGGGGTTGTGGTGGCCGCGGGAGGCGGCGGCCTTCTCGGCGGCCTCCAGTTCGTTGACGCCGTCCTTGGTGCGGCCGACCGCGAGCAGCAGCCTGCCGCGCACCGAGCGGGGGTCGGGCAGCACGATGGTGGACGGGTAGGGCGGCGCGAACCCGTGCCGTTCGGCGACTTCCCAGGCCTCGTCCACGTGGCCGCGGACGAGCAGGGTGTCGACCAGGTTGCAGGTCGCCGTCCAGTACAGGGGCAGGCCGCGGCCCACGCGTTCGGCCAGGCGCAGGGATTCGCGCAGTGACTTCTCCGCCGCCGCGAGGCGGCCCCGCCTGCGGTGCGCGGGACCGACGTAGGCGTGGGCGAGGGCCAGGTGGCCGCCGCTCCAGCCGGCCGTCTCGTAGGAGTGCAGTGCCTCGTTGTAGAGGCTTTCGGCGCGGTCGAGGCGGTCGGTGTAGGCGTACGTGCTGGCCAGCATCAGCAGCAGTTCGACGCCCCACTCGGCGTCGGTCCAGCCGAGGCCGGGCGCGAGGCGGCCGTTGACGAGGACGCGGTCGCTGATCCCGGTGACCACTTCGGCGTTCTCGCCGCGCATCATGGCGTCGAAGCCGCGCAGGATGAGCAGCGCGCGTTCGGAGTTGTCCCGGCCGGTGCAGGTGGCGGCGAGCGCGGCGAGGCGTTCGGACCGGCCGGGCACGGTGGTCTCGCCCGCGTGGATGCCCTCCCACATGAACTGCACGGCCTGCAGGCGCATCCGGGCGGGACCGGGCTCCAGCCGGGCGGCCTCCTCGCCGACGGTGCGGACGGCCTCCTCCATCTGGTCGTTGTGCAGCAGCGCCTGGGAGAGCCGGATCACGGCGTCCACCCGTACGTCCCCGTCGAGGCCGGACATGCCGAGCGCGGTCCGCAGGTGGCCGATGGTCCGGGCGGGCGCGGTGAGGAAGGTGGCGCGGCCCAGCTCGTGGAGCACGCGCGCGTGGACCTCGGGGCGGGGAGGTTCCTCCAGGGCGCGTTCCAGGCAGCGGCGGGCGGCGTCCGGGGCGCCGACGGCGAGGTGTTCCCCGGCGGCGTCGCGCAGTTGCCGGACGAGTTCCTCGTCGTCGTCCGGGTGTACTTCGAGGAGGTGGCGGGAGGCGGCCGCGGCACCGCGGCCGGAGTCGGTGACGATCCGGGCGGCGATGCCGTGCATGGCGCGGCGCAGCGCGTCGGGGATGGAGTTGTAGACGGCGGTGGCGATCAGCGGGTGGACGAACTCGAGGTCGTCGGGTCCGCTGCGGCCGGTGCCGGGGTCGGGGGTGGTGAGGATACGGGCGCTGCGCAGCCGCTCGGCGCAGCGCACGGCGTCGTCGTGGTCGAGGGTGGCGAGCTCGGCCACCAGGCCGACGGTGATGTCGCTGCCGAGGATGGCGGCGGCCCAGGCGAACCGGGTGGCGTCTATGCCGAGTTCCTCCAGCCGGGCGACGAGCCCGCCGCCCCGGGCGGAGCGGTTCAGCGCACGCAGTTCCCCGGCGTTCGCCTCGACGGGTGCGAGTTCGCTGTCCTGGACCTTGGCGAGGAGTTCCACCGTCTCGTAGGGGTTGCCGCCCGTGACGGCCCACACCTCGCGGCAGAAGGCGGCGTCCGCGTTCTCGCCGAGGGTGGCGCGGGTGAGGCCGGCCGCGGCGGGCGGGGTCAGCGCGCTGAGGACGGTGACCGGGTGCTCGGTCGCGGCGGCGACGGCGTCCAGGTGACGGGTGCTCACCCCGGAGACGTCGCCCGGCCGGCGGGCGACCACGACGAGAACGGGCAGGTCCGCCAGGCCTTCCGTGAAGGCGGAGAGCCAGTTCAGGGTCTCCTGGTCGGCCCAGTGGGCGTCGTCGATCGTCAGGACCAGCGGCCACTCCCGGTGGGCCAGCCGGCGCACGGCGGCGACCAGGCCCTCGCAGACGCCCCGCGGATCGGCGTGCCGGTCGCCGGGCTCGGCTATGCCGAGGGCGGGGCCGGCGAGGTCGTACCAGTCGCCGAGGTACTCGCGGGCCTCCTCCGGCAGCATCGACACCAGCGCGGGCTGGAGGAGCTGGCGTACGACGTTGAACGGGACGGTGCGCAGGGTCTCGCCGCCGCGGGCCGACCACACGGTGCAGCCGCGCCGTTCGGCGATGCGCCGGGTCTCGGCGAGCAGCGCGGTCTTGCCCAGCCCCGACTCGCCCCGCAGCATCAGCAGGCTGCCGGGCGAGGAACGGTCCGCGCACAGGGTGTCGACGGCCGCGGTGATGGTGGCGATCTCCTCGTCCCGCTCCCAGAGAGAGGCCGATGCCGTGGGCCGCACCTCCGTCATTGCGCTGCCTCCCCAAGTCGCCCGAACGACGTACAGGCGTCGAGCGTAGTCCTCCGAGGGGCCCGACGGAGCGGTACGGGCCGGGCTCTTGCCGTGACGGGTGACACCGGGTACAGAGGTCGACGTCCCCCACGCCCCACCAGGAGTTCTCCGGTCAACACCTTTCGGAAGAAAGGGAAATGACGGTGTGTCGGATTCTTCGGCGGAGGACGGGGACGGGTCCGGGGGGACATGGGCCGGGCTCCCGGGCCGGGCTCCCGGGCCGGGCTCCCGGCCCCGGCCCGGGGAGTCCGGCCGACGCACTCGCGGTCCGCACCGCTCCGGACCGCCGGACCCCCCGGCCTTCCCGGTCTTGCGGACCTCTCTCATCCCTCTTTCACCGACGCCTCATACGGTGGGGGCATGACGCAGGCGACTCCTCCCGGGTGGTATCCCGACCCCGGGCAGACGAATGACGGACCGGCCACCGAGCGCTGGTGGGACGGTACCGCCTGGACGGACCAGGTCCGGCCCACGGCATCGGCGCCCGCCTGGGCCCCTCCCGTGCCGGGCACGGCCGCGGGGCCGGCGCATCCGGCCCCTCCGGCGTACCCCGTGTACCCGGCGCATCCCGGGTATCCCGGGTACCCCGGGGCCGTGCGCTCCGGCCGGGGGCGCGGGCTGCGCATCGGGATAGCCGTGGCCGCGGCCGTCGCGGTGCTGGCGAGCATCGGGGTCGGCGTGTACGCGCTGACCGACGGCGGCGGGAGCGGCAGCACCTCCACCGCCTCGCGGGCGCCGGGCGGGCGGGACGACGGGCCGGGAGGCCCCGGAGGGGGTCCGGGTGAGGACGGTCCCGGCCCGGACGGTTCCGAGGCGCCGCGGGTCGAGAGCGGGTCGGTGACCGACGCTCTGAGCGGGATCAGCCTGCCCATCCCGGACGGCTGGTACGGCCAGGAGGGCCAGGTGGGCGCCCAGATCATGTCGGAGGACACCTACGACTGCCCCGGCGACACCTCCAGCACCTGCACCAAGGGGGGCGCGTACTCGGCACCGGCGCAGGCCCTCGGTTCCCGCGGCTCCACCGCGGAGGCGGTCGCCAAGGCGGACATCCCGGCCAACGCCGAGGAGTCGTACGGCGGTGATTCCTACGGGAAGATCAGCTCGCACGAGGTCCTCGAGTCGAAGGCGGTGACCGTCGCCGGGCAGAAGGGCTACCTGGTGCGCTGGAAGGCGGTCACCAGCAAGGGGTCCGACGGGTACGTCCAGTCGCTGGCCTTCCCCTCCCCCGCGCAGCCCGGGCGGATGGTCGTCGTCCGCTTCGGTCTGGACACCGACCAGAAGCAGTCCGTCCTCGACGACATCACCGAGGGCATAGAGAAGGCGGAGGGCGGCGGGCGCGGCAACGGCCAGGACGTCTGAGCCCGCCGTCCGGCGTCCGCCGCGCCGGGAGGACGGCCGGGTGGGGCTCCCCTCCGCTCAAAGGGAACCCCACCCGGCCGGTGGTGCGCGCCGCCCCCGTCCCCACGGTGCGGCGCGATCGGGTCGCCGCCCGGTCGTCCGGTGACGGCGCCCCGGTCTCATTCGAGGCCGAGTGCCGGCAGGACGGCGGCCTCCACGAACCGGAGCAGATAGTCCGGGTCCGCGTCGCGCCCCTCCAGGAGGGGCCGCACCCGCAGCACGCCGAAGAACTGGGCCGGGACGTACTCCAGCGCCGGGTTCCGCGCGGAGACCTCACCGCGTTCGGCCCCGCGCCGCAGGATCGCCCTCAGCGCGACGATCTCCGGTTCGACCAGCGCTTCGCGCAGGGCCCCGGCCAGCTCCGGGTCCTGCGTGACCGCGTGCCCGAGCGCCTGCAGCAACGAGGTGTTCTCCGCCGACCACGCGCCCGCGCTCCGGGCGGCCTCGCGCAGGTCCCCCGCGAGGGTGCCGGTGTCGATCCCGGCGAAGCGGGTCCGCCCGCTGGAGCGCAGGGCGGCGGCGACGAACCGGGGTTTGGTCTGCCACTGCCGGTACAGCGTGGACTTGCTGCACCGCGTCCGGGCCGCTACCCCGTCCATGGTCACGGCCTCGTAGCCGCACTGACGGATCTGCTCCAGGACCGCGTCGAAGAACTCCTGCTCCCGCTCCGGCGTGAGCTTGGAGCGGCGCGAACCGCCGGCCTGTTCCGGCTGGTCCGCGGCCTGCGACGCCATCGGATCGGCTCCTCCTGCCCTGCGGGCGGGTCCTCGGGGGGTCCGGCTTCCCGCGCACCGGCACCCCTGTCCATCGATACGCGAGTGTACCGGAACGGTTCCGTATCGGTACACTCCCGTATCGGTACGGACTCGTATCGGTACGGGAGTGTTTCGACTCGAATCCGCACCGGCGAGGGCCGGCACCACGGTGCGACCCGGCACCACCACTGCCACCAGCACCACCTCAGCACCAGCGTCGGCGAAAGGGCCGGGGATGAATGCCCGCAGCGAGTCACCGAGCGCGCCGCTCCCGGCGGCGGGCCCCGGCGCACCGCCGGCGTCCGGCACCCCGGCGCGCCCGCCCCTCCTGCGCGAGCTGCTGCTCGTGGCGGCCCTCTTCCTCCTCTACAAGGGCGGCCGACGGCTCGCGACCGGCCACCGGGAAGCCGCCCTCCGCAACGGGCACGACGTGTGGGAGCTGGAGCGCCTGCTCCGCCTGCCCGGCGAGGGAGCGGTGCAGTCCCTGCTGCTGCACGGCGAGGGCCTCGTGCGCCTCGCGAACACCTACTACGCGGCCGTCCACTTCCCGGCCACCCTCGCCTTCCTGGTCTGGCTCTACCTGCGCCGCCCGGTCCACTACCGGTGGGCGCGGCGGGTGCTCACCGCGGTCACCGCCGCCGCTCTGGTGCTGCATCTGGCGTTCCCGCTGGCCCCGCCCCGGATGCTCGCCGCCACCGGCCTGGTGGACACCGCGCGGGTCTACGGGCCGTCGGTGTACGGGCCTCCGGAGACCGACACGCTGTCGAACCAATTCGCGGCGATGCCCTCGCTCCATTTCGGCTGGGCGCTGATGGTGGCGATCGGTCTGGCCGTCGCCACCCGGTCGCGGTGGCGGTCGCTGTGGCTGCTGCACCCGCTGCTGACCCTGCTGGTGATCGTGGGGACGGCGAACCACTTCTGGCTGGACGCGATCGTGGCGGCCGCCCTGCTCGGCACCGCCCTCGCGACCCTGCGCCTCCCGCGGTCCGCCCGCCGGCCCCGGGGTGCGCCCACCGTGCCGGGGAGGAGCGACACGGCCGGGGAGACCCGGAAGACCGCCGGGACGGGAACCGTCGGGCCGGGGACCGGCGAGGCAGGGGTCGGCGAAGCGGGCACCGGTGGGACGGGCACCGGTGGGACGGGGGCCGGGGGTGAGCGACTCGTGGGGACGCGCCGATGAGCGCGGTCCTCGTCCCCGTCGCCCCGTCCCCCGTCTCCGCCGTCGCCCGCGCGGCTGCCGCGGTCGCCCGGGAACGGCCGGCGTCACGCCCCGGTTCCGGCACCGGCGGTCCGGACCGGGGCACCCTGGCCGGCGCGGCGTGGACGTCCCTGCGGCGAGGCGGGGACGAGGACCGGGACGGGAAGGACCGGGGCGGGGAAGGTCACCGGCCGTCGTGCGTCAACTCGTCGACGACGAAGCCGATCCCGATGCCGAGCATCCAGACGTCCTTGGCCAGCGCGGTGCCGTCCTGGGTGGGCCGCAGGCTGCCTTCCCCCCGCATCCCCGGCGTACGCAGGTACAACCCCAGCAGCCCCGACGAGAACGCGGCCAGTCCGGCACCGGCCACCACCGTGGGGACGACGGGCAGCAGCAGAGCGGCACCCAGTGCGATCTCCCCGGCGGAGAGCAGCCGGACGAAGGCGGTGGGCCGCATCTTCTCCAGGAACGGGTAGGCGTTCTTGGCCATCCCGTGCAACTGGACGGCCGTCTCCTCGTCGGCACCCCGCTTGACCAGCCCCGAGTTGAGGATGAACGCCCCCGTGGCCAGACGGGGCGCCACATGCCTGAGTTCGATGGGAAGACGCATGAGAACTCCCGGTCGCCGTATAGCGCAGTGCCGTCCACCCTAGGACGATCCGGCCCTTCCGGCAGGTCGACGGCCCGGGCCGGCCGTCCGGGCCGGCTCCCCGTCCCCCGGCGGAGGCGCCGCGACCGCGGTCCGGCGGTTCACCCCTCGGGGGCATTGACCTGAACTCGTCAAGAGCCCTAGGTTCCCGCTGTGCGCGTTCGTACGGTCTGCGGGCAGCCCGCCGGAGCACCTGGTCCGGCCCCACGGGGGGAAATCATGCGCCGTCTGTTCGTCGGCCTCACGGCCGTGTCCGTCCTGGCCGCCGCGACGGCGTGCGGTTCGTCCGGCTCCGGTTCGTCCGACGGCACCACCACGGTCGAGGTGGGCCTCGTCCCCATCGTCGACGTGGCGCCGCTCTACCTCGGCGAGAAGAAGGGCTTCTTCGGCGAACGCGGGCTGAAGCTGTCCTTCTCCAGCGCGCAGGGCGGCGCGGCGATCGTGCCCGGAGTGGCCGGCGGCCAGCTGGATTTCGGGTTCTCCAACATGACGTCCCTGATGCTCGCCCAGTCCAAGGGCGTACCGGTCAAGGCGGTGGCGAACGGCATCGCCTCCACCGGTGTGCGGGGCGGGGACTTCGAGGCGCTCACCGTCAAGGGCGACAGCCCGGTCAAGTCGCCCGGGGACCTGGAGGGCAAGAAGGTCGCCGTCAACACCCTGAAGAACATCACCGAGACATCGGTGCGCGCCTCGGTGAGCAAGGCGGGGGGCGACCCCGACGAGGTGGACTTCGTCGAGCTGGCCTTCGACCAGATGCCCGCCGCGCTCGACAGCGGACGGGTCGACGCGGCGATGGTGGTGGAACCGGTCCTGACCACGGTCAAGGGACAGGGCGCCCGGGAGATCGCCTCCCCCATGATCGACGTCTCCCCGAAGCTCACCGTCGCCATGTACTTCACCTCCACGCGGTACGCGCGGGAGAACCCCGAGGTGGTGAGGAAGTTCCAGGAGGCCACCGCCGAGTCCCTGGCCTACGCCGACTCCCACCCGGACGAGGTCCGCGGGATCATCACCACGTACACGAAGATCCCGGCCGGCCTGCTGGAGAAGGTGACCCTGCCGAAGTGGCCCGCCGAGCCCGACCGGGCCTCCCTGGAGGAACTGTCACGGCTCGGGCAGGAGGACGGCCTGTTCGAGCAGGCGCCGGACCTGGACGAGCTGCTGCCGTGAGGGGCGGGAACGCCGTGCTCGGCGCGGCCGGGCTCGCGGCCTTCCTCGCCCTGGGCGAGGCGGTGCCGCGGCTCGGCCTGGTCGGGGAGGAGCACTTCCCGCCGGCCGGCCGGATCGCCGGCGCGCTCGGCCGGGAGGTCTCGGACGGCGGTTTCTGGAGCGCGCTCGGGGACACCCTCACCGGCTGGGCGCTGGGCCTGGCGATCGCGGTCGCCGCCGGGATCGCCGTCGGGGTGGTCCTGGCGGTGGTGCCGTACCTGCGCGAGGCGACGGCGTCCACGATCGAGTTCCTGCGCCCCGTCCCGTCGGTCGCGCTGATCCCCCTGGCGGTGCTGCTGTACGGCACCGGACTGGGATCGGTGCTGGTCCTCGTCGTGTACGCCTCCTTCTGGCAGGTGCTGGTCCAGGTCCTGTACGGCGTCCAGGACGTCGACCCGGTCGCGGAGGAGACGGCGCGGTCCTACGGTCTCGGCGGCTGGGCGCGGGTCCGGTACGTGCTGTGGCCGACCGCGCTGCCGTACGTCATGACCGGGGTGCGGCTGGCGGCGTCCGTCGCGCTGATCCTCTCCATCACCGCCGAACTGGTCATCGGGGCGCCGGGGCTGGGGTCCCGGATCGCCGTCGCGCAGGCCTCGCAGGCGGTGCCCGAGATGTACGCGCTGGTCGTCGTCACCGGTCTGCTCGGGCTGCTGATCAACGTGGGGGTCCGGTCGGTGGAACGGCGGGCGCTGGCCTGGCACCAGTCGGTGCGCGGGGAGGTGACGGTGTGACGAGGACGTCCTGCGGCCGGGCGGGGCGGGGACCCCGGCGGCGCGTGCTGCCGCGGCCGGTGTCCGTGGCCGCGCTGCCCCTGGTGCTGGTGTCCCTCTGGTGGGTGTCGTCGGCGGGCAGCACGGACGTGTACTGGCCGCCGCTGCGCACGATCCTGGAGACCTTCCCGGAGGTGTGGACCGGCGAGCGGTGGCGCGGTGACGTACTGCCCAGCGTGCTGAGGCTCCTGGCGGGCTACGCGCTCGCGGCCGCCGCCGGGGTGGCGCTCGGCACGGTGATCGGCTCCCACCGGCGGGTGCGGGCGGTGTGCGAACCGGTGCTGGAGTTCCTGCGTGCCGTGCCGCCACCGGTGCTCGTACCGGTGATCATGCTGTTCGCCGGCATCGGCGACACGATGAGGATCGTGGTCGTCGCCGCCGGCTGTGTGTGGCCGGTGCTGCTCAACACCGTCGAGGGCGTCCGGGCGGTCGACGCGGTGGTGGCCGAGACGGCCCGCGCCTACGGCATCACGGGCGTGGCGCGGCTGCGGAGCGTGGTGCTGCGCTCGGCGAGTCCGCAGATCTTCGCGGGTCTGCGCCAGGCACTGTCGATCGGCATCATCCTGATGGTGATCAGCGAGATGTTCGCCGCCGGCAACGGGCTCGGCTTCACCATCGTGCAGTTCCAGCGTTCCTTCGCGATCACCGACATGTGGACCGGCATCCTGCTGCTCGGTCTGCTCGGCTTCGTGCTCTCGGTCCTCTTCCGGCTGGTCGAGCGGTGGGCGCTCGGCTGGTACCACGGCCTGCGCGCCGCCGCCCGGCGGTCCGGGTGAAACCCTGAAAGGGCGGTCCATGCTCGACGTACGCGGGCTGAAGAAGGTGTACGAGGGATCCGGGCGCCGCATCGAGGCGGTGCGCGACCTGACGTTCAGCGTGGCGGCCGGTGAACTGGTGTGCCTGGTCGGGCCGTCGGGCTGCGGCAAGACGAC
>NZ_LIRG01000119.1 GCF_001419695.1 Streptomyces prasinopilosus | reverse complement strand
GGGGCACGGGTGGGCCCGGTCGCGCTCCGGTCGTCGCCCTTGCGTCCCGCGCTGCCGGGAGGATCCTGCTTCCCGGCGGGGGTGTCCCCGGTGGGGGTGTCCCCGGTGGGGGCGTGGGTGGGCCTGGTCGCGCTCCGATCGTCTCCCGGCGGGACGGAGTCGTCGGTGACGGCGAAGGCGGTCGCCATGACGGCGGCGAGCGCGACGGTCACGCCGGCCACGAGGGCGCGCCCGCGCGTGGGCGCGGTGGGGGGAGCGGCTTGGTGCTTGTCGGGCACCCGTCCCTTGCCGGGCAGCGGATTCCCGTGCGTGCGGTCGGCCGCCCGCGAGGGGCCGGGGCCGGCGACGAGGCTCGTGGCGTGCGCCGGCGGACCGGCTTCGGGACGTGCCGTCTCGGCCAACACCGCCAGTGTGCGGGCGCAGTCACGGGCCGTCGGGCGGTCCTGCTCCTCCAGGGCTGTCATGTCCCGCAGCAGGGCGGCCAGTTGTTCCGGCAGCCAGGGGGGCAGGACGGGCCGGCGGTGCAGTCGTGCGATGGCGGCTTCGAGGGGGCCGCCGTCGTACTCGAGCCTGCCCGTGAGGCATTCGAGGAGCACCAGACCGAGGGCGTACACATCGGCGGGCCGGCCGACGGGCCGGCCGAGGACCTGCTCGGGAGAGAGGTAGGCGGCGGTGCCGAGGAGCGTTCCGGTGGCGGTGCGGGTGGTGGCGTCCAGCAGTCGGGAGATGCCGAAGTCGCTCAGGTAGGGGCGGTGGGAGGCGTCCAGGAGGATGTTGGACGGTTTGACGTCCCGGTGGACGATTCCCGCCTCGTGCGCGTGGGTCAGCGCGTGGGCCAGGTCGACGCCGAGCGTGGCAGTCGCCCTGGGGGACAGCGGGCCCTCGGCGATGTGGTTCCTCAGGGTGCTTCCTTCGATCAGCTGCATGACCAGGAAGACGCGTCCGTCGTGCTGTCCGGCGTCGTAGGCGGTGACGAGTCCGGGATGGTGCAACCGGGCCAGGATCACCGCTTCGTGGTGGGAGTCGCCCTCGATGCCGAGACCGGTGTCGGGCCGGAAGACCTTGACCGCCACCGGTCGCCTCAGTCTCAGGTCGAAACCCCGGTGGACATCCGCGGCGCCGCCCGAGCCGAGGAGACCGTCCAAACGGTACCGGCCGCTCAGCACCTCGGCGGAACACCGGGACGCCATGGCCCGAGCCGGCTCACGAAGCCTCATTTCCTCTCCCACTGCATCGAGGTGCGCACGCTTCCGGCGAGCCGTGGTCGGCGCGCCGTTGCACGCAGGTACCCGCGGAAAGCCGGAGTACCCGCGGTACGGCACCGCGACGGCCGTCGACGGCACACGCCGGAGGTTCGAGGGCTCAGGACATATCGGGGCGAATGGGCCGGGAGGATGTGACCCGCGCTCAGGACTCCACGCCCTCCTGAGGCCAGGGTGATCCGGTCGCGTTCCCCGGCGAGCGACGCACCCGGGTCCGGGCCCCGCCCGCGTGGGGCGGGGCTCCTCGTCGTGTCTCGCCCCCCACCGGCTCCTTGCCCGATGACGTGTCAGCAGGGCGGGCGAAGGGGCGGCGGGAGTCCTGTCGCCCCTGCCCGCGGACAGCCGGACCCCGGAATCGCCCGGCGCCGGGAACCGAGCCTGCGGCCCGCCCGGCCGCCCTCCCGCGAGCGGCGCCGGGCGGGAGACGACACCCGGCGGCACGTCCCCGGTCGACGTCGACGATCAGTTGGTTCCGCGGGCCGGCGAACCCTGCCGCGCGGTTTCGGCGGCAGCTCGGGGGCCGGCGGCGGGGCGCCCTCGTAGTCCTTCACCTCGCCGAAGCGGGTGCCCTCCGTCCGGTCCCGGCGGGCCTGCTCGATCTCCTCCCGGGTGCGGCCGATCCGGTTCCAGGACATGGCGGACCCCGGCGGGTGAACGCCTTCGGCCACGAGGCCGTCGAAGCCTTCACCCGGACCGTGGAGCGCGACGGCGCCGGTCCGGCCGCGCGGTCCGAGGCGGCACCGGCCACCCCACCGCAGCGGGATCACCGTTGTCCGCCGGAGGCCGTCGGTCACCGCACGGCGTCGGACGCGACGCCGCGCACGTCCTGTCCCTGCTCGGCCGCTCACGCCGACCGCGGCGTCAACGGCCGATCGGCCCCCTCCTCGCCGGGGCGGGGCGCAGGCTCGACGTGGTACGCGTCCGGAGATCCCGTGCGCGTCCCGTCTCCACTACCGTGGATTCATGACAGCGCCGCTGGACGTGCTGGTGGTGGGAGCGGGACCGACCGGTCTTGCCCTCGCCGCGCAACTGCGCTCGTACGGAGCGCGGTTCAGGATCGTCGATCGTTCCCTCGACCGGGTGCGGGAGTCGCGTGCGCTTGCCGTCCAGCCCCGCACCCTGGAGGCACTGGCGGGCTTCGGGGTGACGGACGAGCTGGTGGCCCGGGGGAACCCGGCGGTGCGGCTGCGGCTCCACCTGCCCCGCCGCGTGGTGGCGCTGCGCTTGTTCGACATCGGGGTGACCGACACGGCGTACCCGTTCCTGCTGTTCCTCTCGCAGGCCGAGACGGAGCGCGTCCTCTCCGAGTACCTGGCCGCGCGGGACGTGACGATCGAGCGCGGCACCGAACTGGTCCGGCTGGAGGCGACGGACTCGTTCGTCGGCTGCCGGCTGCGCCACGACGACGGCTCACGGGAGGCCGTGGAGGCGCGCTACGTCGTGGGCTGCGACGGCGCCCACAGCACCGTGCGCAACCAGAGCGGCATCGGATTCGAGGGATACGCCTACCCGCAGACGTTCCTGCTCGCCGACCTGGAGGCCGACGGGCTGGAGCCGGACTCCGTGCATTCGTACATGGGCGGGACGGGGATGGTGTTCTTCTTCCCGCTCGGCTCGCCGGCCGGCTGGCGCATGCTCGCGATGCGCCCGCCCGATGCCCCGGAGGCCGAGGTGGCCCTGCCGTTGTTGCAGGAGGTCACCGACCGCTGCACCGGCGAGCGGCTGACGCTGCGGGATCCCGTCTGGATGACCGACTTCCGCCTCCACAACCGTGGCGCCGCCAGCTACCGCTCCGGCCGCTGCTTCCTGGCGGGGGATGCGGCCCACATCCACAGCCCGGCCGGCGGGCAGGGCATGAACACCGGCATCCAGGACGCGCTCAACCTCGGCTGGAAGCTCGCCCTCGTCCGCCGGGGCCTGGCGCCCGAGGAACTGCTGTCGACGTACGAGGCCGAGCGGGCGCCCGTCGGCCGCAGCGTGCTGCGCTTCACCGACCGCGCCTTCACCCTCGCCACCAGCGGCAACCCCGTCCTCCGCATCGGCCGCACCCACGTCGCCCCGCGTCTGGCACCGCTGGCGCTACGGGCGGCCGGGATCCGCGGGCGGCTCTTCCGGACCGTCTCCGAACTGGACATCCACTACCGGCGCAGCCCCGCCTCCACGGCCGGCTCACGGCCGCCCAGGGGCGGACCGAGAGCCGGGGACCGGCTGCCCGACCTGCCCCACGGACTGCAGGCGCGCACGGCGGCACCGGGCTGGCACCTGCTGCTGTCCGGGCCACCGCCCCTCTGGCCGGACGAACGGCTCTCCCCCGCCCTGGAAGGGCGGGAAGGCCTGGTCTCCGTCCACCGGCTCGGCGGGCGGAGCCCGTGGCCGGGCGCCGCGCAGGGACTCGTCCGCCCCGACGGCTACCTGGGCTATGTCGCCCGGGGCGCCGACGTGGACGGCCTGCGGACCTATCTGGACCGCTGGCTGCCGGTCGGCCGCCGTTGACGCCACCGGCCGCGATGCGGCCGGTGGCCTCTCCGACCGGGGATCCTGTACCCGAGTACCGGTTGCACGTCCGGGTGCGGCCGGCGTGCTTCGTGCACCCGGGCAGCACCTCGGCACCGGCTTCGGCGGATGGACCGGCCCGCCCGCGTCGCCCGAGGGCGCCTCGCGCACCCGTGCGCCCCGGCCGGCCGGGGCCAGGGCCTGCCCGGGCGGCTCTCCGGGCCGGCCGCCCGTCTCCGTACCCGCCTGACCGCCTCCGCTGGCGCGGCGGCGCGGGTCCCGGCAGCGTGGAAGTGTGCGGAGTACCGACTGCCGAGTGAGGTGACCATGCAATCCTCCGAGGTCCCACGGGTGGTCGTGGGCGTGGACGGATCCCCTTCGTCGTACGCCGCACTGCGGTGGGCGGACCGCTACGCGCGGGGCGTCGGCGGTGCCGTGGAGGCGGTCTGCGTCTGGGACACCCCGTCCTCCAGGGGCTGGAGCGGACCGGCGATCGATCCCGATTTCGACCTGGAGCAGGCCAGGGAACGTTTCGCGCGGGAGTTGCACACGGTCTTCCCCGGCGGTCCTCCCGCCGGCCTGACGGAGCACCTCGTCGAGGGCGATCCGTCGGAAGTGCTGATCCGCGCTTCGGAGGGTGCCGGACTCCTCGTCGTGGGCCGCCGGGGGCGGGGTGGCTTCGCCCGGGCGATGCTGGGGTCGGTCAGCCAGCGCTGCGCCCAGCACGCGGCCTGCCCCGTCGTCGTGGTCCGCCAGGAGGACGATCCCGCCCGCTGATCCGTCTCACCGGAAGGCCACGCGGGTCTCCTGCTCTCCCGCGCTGCAGGACGAGCAGGAGTTCTCCGCCGGGTCGCGGCCGCGTGCGGGGCTGGGCGCGGTGGGACCGCCGTCTCCCGCGAGCGACCCGGAAGCGGAGGCGGCGCCCGGCCGCCTCCCACCCGTCAGTCACCGGGACTCGGACGTCCCAGCAGGTCAGCGCACTCTTCCCCGGGGTTTCAGCGGGACCGCCGGCAGCTCGGGGGCAGGCAGTGGATCCCCGTCGTAGCCCTTCACCTCGCCGAAGCGGGTGCCTTCCATCCAGTCCCGGCGGGCCTGTTCGATCTCCTCCTGGGTGCGGCCGATCCAGTTCCAGAACATGATCAGCTCCTCCTCGAACGGCTCGCCGCCCAGGAGCATCACGGACGCGTCGGACTCGGCGCGCAGCGGGAGGTCGTCGCGGCCGCAGCCGAGGTAGAGCATCGAGCCCGGGAGCACCGGGACGCCGTCCACGTGGACCTCGCCGGACATCGCGAGGACCGCGTACTCGAAGTCGCGTTCCAGGGGCAGGCGGACGTCCGCGCCGTGGGCCAGGGAGAGGTCGGCGCCGACGATCGGGGTGTAGGCCGTGCCGGGCGAGGTGGCGCCGTCGAGGCTGCCGAGGATGAGCGTGGCGTCGACGCCCCGCGCCGTGACGACCGGCAGGTCGGCGTGGTGCTCGAAGTGGGGGTCGGTGTGGCGGTGGCCGTCCGGGAGGGCGACCCAGAGCTGGGCGCCGTGCAGGAAGCGGGCGTGCGGGCGGGGGCTCTCCTCGGAGTGGCTGATCGCCCGGCCCGACGTCATCAGGCCCAGTTCGCGCGGGCGGATCGTCTGGAGGCTGCCCGTGGAGTCACGGTGCAGGACCTCGCCCTGGTGCAGCCAGCTCACCGTCTGCAGACCCATGTGCGGGTGCGGTGCCACCTGCATGCCGGGCTCGTCGGCGATGTCGTCGGGACCGTAGTGGTCGACGAAGCACCAGGCGCCGACCATGCGCCGCCCTAGGTTCGGCAGCAGCCTCCGGACCTCGCTGGACTCTCCGAGCTTGACCTTCCGGGGACTGAGGAGTTCACGTACCGGCTCTGCCACCACGAAGCCGCGCCCGCCGCACAGGGACGGAACGGCCTCCCGCTCAAGATTGCTCATACCGCACAACTTAGCCCCGTGGGTCAATGCGTCCCTCAGGCGCCGCGCCCCCCGGGAGGCGGGGGGAGGCGACCGGAAGCGCCGCGGCGGCACGAGGGACGGTGTATTCCATAGCCATGGCTATGGTTGCCATGTACGGTATCGGTTCATGAGCTCGATGCATCCGGCGCCCGAGGGCGCGACGCCGGGGTTCCTGGTCTGGCGTCTGTCCATGAAGTGGTGCGTCGCGGTCGACCGCGCGGTGGCCCCGCTGGGTCTGACCCACGCGCAGTACTCGCTGGTGGCGTCCCTGTACGGGATGGGACGCGCCGGGGAGCGGCCCAGCCAGCGTCGGCTCGCCGACCACACGGGACTCGAAGCGCTCTACGTGTCGAAGCTCGCCCGCGCGCTGGAAGCCGCCGGCCTCCTCGAACGCACCCGGAACCCGCGCGACCCGCGCGCCATGCAACTGGCGCTCACGGAACGGGGTACCGAGGTCGCCCGCCGGGCGATCGACGTCGTCCACGCGCTCCTGGAGCAGTTGCTGGAGCCCCTCGACGGCCTCGACGGTCCGCGTACCCGTGCGTTCACCCGCGATCTGACGACCCTCCTCGGCACACCCCTCGCCGTGCCGGCGGATGCCGCGGGCGAGCACGCCGACACCCATGAGACGGAGCAGTCATGACCACCACCGCGCCCCCTGTCGACGGCCGCGTCATCGGCCTCGCCCACTACGCGAGCCGCGCCGTGCTGGAGGGTGTGCTCTCCCGCCACGGCCTCTCCTTCCAGCAGTCGGTGGCCCTCCGACTCGTCGCCGTGGCCGGGGGGCCGGTCGACCGCGTCCGCCTGGCCGGGGACGTCGCCGGCGCCCTGAAGACCGGCCGTCCGGAGGCGGACGGTGTGGTCGGCGGGCTGATCACCGCGGGTCTGCTGGCCCCGGACGGGCCTTCCCCGGTACGGATCACGGATGCCGGGAGGGCACTGCACGAGACGGTGTCCGCCGAGACCGAGGTCATCGCGGCCAGGATCTACGCGGGAATTCCGTCCGACGAACTGGCGGCCGCCGGACGGGTGCTGGCGCTCGTCACCGAGCGGGCCGACCGGGAACTGGCCGCAGTGGCGGCCTCCCCGGACCAGTAGTGGAATGTTCAAGCAACCCCGTCCGTTGTCGGTGTCGAAGGAGGCCACCAGTGGACACCACGTACTACTACGACCACGGAACCCCCGCCGAGCGCTGGGAGCGTGCCGGGCTGTTCTTCGACGCCAAGGACTACGCCGCCGCGGCGCGCGTCCTGAGCGGGCTGGTCGAGGAGGTGCCGGAGCAGACCGGGCCGCGGCTGCTGCTGGCGCGCTCCTACTACCACTCGGCCCAGCTGCGCCGCGCCGAGGCCGAGTTGCGCGTCATCGTGGAGCGCGACCCGGTGGAGCACTACGCCCGGCTGATGCTCGGCCGCACCCTGGAACGGCAGGGGCGGAGCGAGGAGGCGAAGCCCCACCTGCGGATCGCCGCCGCGCTGGCGGGCGACTTCGACGACGGCGGCGGCGACCGCGGGCCCGACCCCGCGTAGGCGGCGGGCCGGGGCCGTCCGGCTCCGTGCGGGGTGCCGGACCGGTGCCCGGCCCTCCCAGGGGGAGGCCGGGCACCGGCGCGCGTCCGGGGTTCGTCCGGGAGAGCGCTTCGGCTACGGCGTCCGCGCCGCCCCGGCCGGTTCGTCGCCCGCGGGTCCTCCGACTCCCCCGTCCTTCCCGGCTCCTGTGGCTCCCCCGCCCCCTCCGTTCTTCCGGCTCCGCCGGTGAGCGATCTCCCCGAGGACGATGTCGACGGCGAGGAAGGCGGCCAGCGGAATGCCGAGGAGCGGGACGAAGTAGCCGAGCACGGCGATCGCCGCCAGCAGCGGGACGAGGAGGTGCGGCGGGACCTGCTGCCAGGCGCCGCGGGGGATCGGCCGGCCGAAGGACGAGCCCCGGCCGCGCTGCCACCACATCCGGTAGCCCCACAGGATCAGCAGGATCAGGGAGGTCGCGAGCAGCATCAGCGCGATCTGGTTGGGCAGGCCGAAGAGGCTGCCGGTGTGCAGGTCGATGCCCCAGCGGCTGAGTTTGGCGAGCACCGGGTAGTCGGCCCACCGCACGACGTCGGTGACCTGGCCGGTGGCCGGGTCGACGGCGACGGCGTCCTGCTTCTCGGGCCAGCTGCGCTGGACCTGCTTCACGACGTACGCGGAGCTCTCGTCGGCGGGCGGGACGATCTCCACCGGGTTGTCGAGGCGCTCGTCCCGTGCCGCCGCGAGGACCCGGTCGAGACCGACCCCGTGCGCCGCGTCGCCCCCGGTGCCGCCGGCCGTGCCGTGCTCCGCGTGTTCGCCGCCCGCCGCGGCCGACACCGCGGGCGTCTCCTGGCCGAGCGAGGCGCGCAGGTCGGCGATGGTGGCGCCGGTGTACGTGGACCAGGTCAGTCCGGTGGCGGAGAGGAAGAGGAAGCCGACCGCGGCCCAGGCGCCGATGCCGCCGTGCAGGCCCAGGGTGCGCCGTCGGCCGCTGGTGCCGCGGATCTTCCGCAGGGCACGGCGGCGGGAGAACCAGAG